>CACIQS010000013.1 GCA_902588855.1 uncultured Pelagibacteraceae bacterium
CTAATAAAATTAGAAAAAGGAGTACTACGAGTAAAATAATACTTTCCATAGATATTTATAAGTTATGATTTTTTTTAGGTAAAGACCATCTAATTCTGAAATAGAACTAAATGGTCTTTACATAGTTTTGTTTGAAGATTATAGAGCTCCAGCTTTTTCTAACTGAGCTACAAATCCATCCATACCTTGTTCAAGAAGTACTCTTTTAGCTACTTCTGGTTCAAAAGTACCCTTAGCGTCTAACCAAGCACCGATTGCACCTGCTCTCCACTTAGTCATTTCCGCTTCTGTTGGTACATACCACTCTTTTGCAGATGCTTTAATTGCATCTTCACCATTTTTAATCCAAGCGTTATCCAACTCGTTTACTTTTTCTCCATAAGCATCAGCTGCTTCGTGTAACCATTTTCTTTGTTGGTCAGACAATGCATTGTACTGTTTAGCATCCATCGCTAAAATATTTCCAGACCACATTCCTCCGATCTCAGTGAAATATTTCGCAACTTCATGAAGTTTTGCTACATGCTGCCATGGAGTAGCAACATACTGACCTTCTACTACGCCTGATTGAAGACCTTGATATAATTGGCTCCAGTCATAAGGTGTTGGTGTTGCACCCCAGTTTTTAACTAACATGAACTCAACTGGACTTTTAGTAGTTCTCCACTTAAGTCCTTTCATGTCATCTGGTTCATGAACAGGTTTAGTTGCATTTCCAAGTTGTCTAAATCCTCCACTTGAATATACAGAAAGGCAAATGTGACCAGCATTCTCAAGAGCTAGTTTACATTGTCTTTCAGCTAACCATTCATCTGAAATTCTTTTAGCATCCTCTAATGATTTGAAAATAAACGGCAAATCGAAAATTGCTAATTCAGGCCCAAAGTTACCGTAGTTTGCAGTAGAACTAGTCCACAAAGCTATAAGTCCTTGGTTAGCTTGTTCACCACATTTTTGTTCTGCGCATAAGCTTCTTTGATAATGAGGTTCAATTTTCATTTTACCTCCAGATGCTTTCTCCATAGCTGGTATCAGCGCCTGATCTATTGCGTCACCAATTGGCATACCCAATCTACCAGTAGTTCCAAGCTTAAGAGTTATTTCTGCATAAGCAGCTTGTGCAAAGAAAATAATCGCAACCACTTTGATAAGTGTCTTGCTAATTGTTTTAATAAACATTTTATTTATCTCCTCTTAGTTAGTTTAAAGTATCAATTTAAATTAATTTAAGCCTAATTAAGTTTCCAACAGAAGTACACACAAAAAAAACTTGTCTAATCAAAATGGGATTACAATTAAAAGTTGTATTAATAATTTGATAGTTAATCTATTTATTTTAGTCTCAAGGTGTCTTAGACTAAATTTTACAAATAAAATAAATACAATTTATAGGAAAAATTTATGAGCTCAGGTAACAAATATAAAGTAATAGCTAGTAAAATTAAATTTGAAGGAAGAGCGTTTATTAATGGAAAATATGTGAATGCTATTGATGGTAAAAAATTTGAAACTATCAATCCTGCTACTGGTAAAAAACTTTGTACTGTTGCAAAATGTAATCATAAAGATGTTGACTTAGCAGTTAAAGTTTCAAGAAAAGCTTTTAATAGTGGAGTTTGGTCTAAAAGTTCACCTGAGCATAGGAAAGAAGTTTTATTAAAATTTGCTGAATTACTTAGAAAACATGGTGATGAAAATTCAGTTTTAGAATGTATTGATACAGGTAAACTAATAACAGATTGTATTAATGAAGTTGCAAACGATGCGCCAATGCATTTTCAATGGTATGGAGAATTAATTGATAAGGTATTTGGAAAAGTTGGTCCAACAGAACCTTCTATTACTAGTTTAATTGTTAAAGAACCAATTGGGGTTGTTGCTGGAATTGTTCCTTGGAACTTTCCTTTAATGATGGCTGTATGGAAAATGGCACCAGCTCTTGCAGCTGGTTGTTCAGTAATAATTAAGCCAGCAGAAGATACACCTCTTACAGCAATTAGAGTTGCTAAAATTGGAAAAGAAGCAGGAATACCAGATGGAGTTTTGAACGTGCTTCCAGGTTATGGTGATGTTGGTGAAGCTTTGGGTCGACACAAAGATGTTGATGCAGTTTCTTTTACAGGTTCAACTGAGGTTGGAGGATACTTTTTAAAATATTCAAGTGAAAGTAATTTAAAACCTGTAGCATTAGAGATGGGTGGAAAAAGTCCATTTATAGTTTTAGAAGATGCTAAAATCACTGATGATCTAATAGATAATGCTATGAATTCTGCATTTTGGAATGGTGGACAAAACTGTTCAGCAAATATGAGACAGATAGTTCATAAAAAAGTTAAAGATGAATTTTTAGATAAAGTTATTAAAAAAGTTAAAAAGTTAAAAGTAGGAGATCCATTAGATCTTAAATCGAATATGGGATCTATGATTTCAAAAGGTCATTTGCAAACTGTTGATGGATATATTCAAAAAGGTATAGACGAAGGAGCAAAACTTTTATCCGGAGGTGTTTCAAGCAAAAGCCAAAAAGGTTTTTATGCAAAACCAACCTTATTTGATGGATTAAAAGAAAATATGACCATAGCTCAAGAGGAAATTTTTGGACCAGTGCTTGGTGTTTTAACTGTAAAAAATGATGAGGAAGCATTGAAAATTGCAAGTAATTCTAAATACGGATTGCATGCAAGTGTGTTTACTCAAGACATAAACAGAGCATTTCATTTAGCTAAAAGTTTACCTTGTGGAACTGTATCAGTTAATACTTTTTCTGAGGGAGATATTAAAACTCCTTTTGGAGGATACAAGCAATCAGGTTCTCTAAGTAGAGATCAAGGTACTGAAGCTTTAAATTCGTTTCTACAAACAAAAACAATCTGGATAAGTCATAATTAATTAATGATCAAACCATACAAGATAAGTGTGCCTAAAAGCACACTTAATAATATCTATAAAAAGGTAAGAGCCTATCCATGGAAGATGATGCAAAATGTGGATGGATGGGAATATGGAACTAATTATAATTTTTTAAAAAAAATATCTAAATATTGGGTTTCAAAATATAATTGGAAGAAATTTGAAAACAAAATTAATTCTTTTAAAAACTATAAGACTAATGTTGATGGTATAAATCTACATTTTATTGTTGAAAAAAGTAAAAATCCTAAATCAAGACCATTGTTACTGTTACACGGTTGGCCAGGAAGTGTAATTGAGTTTTTTGATATCATTCCAAAGCTTGCACATCCTGAAAAGTTTGGTGGAAAAATTGAAGATGGTTTTGACGTCATTGTCCCCTCTTTACCAGGATTTGGTTTTTCTACACCAATTAAAAAAGCTTTAGGTCCTAGAAAGATTGGAAGAATATTAAATAGATTTATGGTCAAAAACTTAGGTCACAAAAATTATATTGTACAAGGTGGAGATTGGGGAGCAACTATTGCTGCATGGATTGGTCTTGATAGTGCAAAAAATTGTAAGGGGATTCATATTAATTGCTTACCAATCAGACATCCTAAAGGGCCAAAAAATAATAAAGAAAAAAAATGGGAAAAAAAATTCAATTTTGATCAAATAATGCAGGAAGGATATAGGACCCAACAAGCAACAAAACCTCAAAGTTTATCTTATGCGATGATAGATAGTCCTGTTGGAACAGCAGCATGGATTTTAGAAAAATTTCACGGTTGGTCTCACTTAAATAGAGGCAAGATAGAAAAAACATTTTCTAATGATGAATTAATATCAAACATAATGATCTATATAATTACTAATAGTTTTAATACTGCTGCTTGGATTTATTTTGGAAGAAGAAAAGAAGGTGGTAGGTCTTTTCCAAAAGATTTTAAAAAAATAAAAGTTCCAACAGCAATTGCTGAATTTCCAAAAGAAATGCTTGAATGGCCTCCAAAATCTTACGTTAAAAGAATTTTTAATATTAAAAGATGGAAAAAATTTCCTAAAGGTGGTCATTTTGCAGCTTTAGAGGTTCCAAATTTATTAATTAATGATATTAAAAATTTTTTTAACGAAGATTTAAAAATATTCAAATAAGTGAAAACACCTCTATTAAAGAAACAAATAATTAAGATTTTTAAAAAGTTTGGTTTAAGTAAAGATCATGCTTTAATTTCAGCCAATGCGTTGATCAATGCAGAACTAGTTGGCGCCTACGGTCATGGTTTATCAAGACTTAAAATGTATTGTGATCGAATTTCAAAAAAAGTAATTAACCCTAAACCAAAAATTAAAATTAAAAAAATTTCATCTTCAATTTCCCACATTGATGCAAATAATAGTATTGGATTTGTTGCTGCTGATCTTGGAATTAAAACTGCAATTAAGCATGCACAAAAAACTGGTATAGGGATGGTAGCTGTAAAAAATAGTGGTCACTATGGTTTATCAGGTTATTACGCTGAACAAGCTGTTAAGAAAAATTTAATAGCAATGATTTATACAAATGCTCCTCCAGCAGTTGCTCCTCATGGTGCTTTAAAAACTTTATTTGGAACTAATCCAATTTGTTTTGGGACCCCTACTGGTTCTAAAGTTCCTTTTATTTTAGATACCTCAATTTCAATGATTAACAGAGGTAAAATTAGAGTCGCTGCGAGGAACAATCAAACAATTCCTGCAGGTGTGGCATTAGATAAATTTGGTAAACCAACTATTGATGCAAAAAAAGCTTTAGCGGGTGTTCAATTACCAATTGCAGGTTTTAGAGGTTCAGGACTAGCTTGGATGGTTGATATTTTAAGTGGAGTATTAACTGGAGGAAATCATGCAGGTCGAGTTAAAGATCCTTTTGATGATTTTTCAGGACCACAAAATATTGGACATTTGTTTATAACTTTTAAAGCAAACTTATTTCAAAAAAATTACAATCAAAGAATTAAGGAAAATATTAAAACAATTAAAAAACTTCCTAAAATTAAAGGTGTAAAAGAAATAATGTATCCAGGACAAAATAAATTTTATCGTTATAAACAAAATCTTAAAAAAGAAATAAATATTCCAGATATTATAAAAAAAGATTTAGAAACTTTAATAAGTTAAAAAAGTTAAAACTCCTAAAGAAGCAACAACAGAAGAAACTATAATTGTTCTCTTAAATTTTTCTTTTTTTTTCTCTACAATGAGTCTTTGCTTTAGAACATCCACGTTAACCCTTTTTTGAGCATCAACATATTGAGAGGGGGTCTCTACAATCTCGGATGTTCTATTTAAGCTTTCTGTACTCATATCTATTTTATAAGATTAATTTTAATCATTATTAGCTTTATTTTTACATACTAGGGTTGTCCAAAATGGGTTGACACAAATTTCAGTTATGTTCATATTGGGTTTTTTTATAAAAGAATGAATACTTTACCCAGTATATCCGCTCACATTAATGAAAAGGTAATCAATAAAGTAATTCAAGAAAATTTTGCCGCACTGGCACCATCTTATTTTACTTTAACCAGTAATTGGTTTGTCAGAGCATATGATCATTACAAAGATATAGATAAATTCATCATCATTATATATCTGATAAATATCAACCTTATATATTTTAGGCAAAATGGATTAAAAATAGATTACGACACTTTTTATAAGGATAAATCAATCGAAATTACCAAAATTAACATTTCAGACATCTCAAAAGATCTAGGGGTGCCTAAAGAAAGTATTAGAAGAAAAGTTTTAGAATTAGAGAAAGTAGGAACAATCAAAAGGTCTGGTAAAAAAATATTTATTGTAAGAGATACATTGTACTCAGCTAGAGCAACTAATACGCTTACAGAGATTGCAACTATTTTGCATGAATTTAATAAAATTTTAAAAAAAGAAAAACTAGTAACTGAAGTTTATTCAGTTAATGAAATAATTTCTGCGATGAAAGAAAATTTTTCTTATTGTTGGTATCAGTTTAATAAATTCTGGTTTATTTATATAAATAGATGGAGAGCTGAGCTTAAAGATTTAGAATATTTAGCTATTGGAATGGTAGTTATAATCAATGCAGTAAAGAATAAAGAATTTTCTTCAAAAAAAAACATACTTTCATACCATAAAGCGGTTATGGGTTCTGATGTGAGAGGTGTAAATGCGATGTCAATTTCTGAAATAACTGGTATTCCAAGACCTACTGTTGTTAGAAAATTAAAATTTTTAATTGATAAAAAATATCTTCATATTAATGAAAAAAAATTAATCACATTTGATGCTAAAGATAGTGCATTTCAAAAAACTGGTAAAATGATAAACCAAAACATGCTTAGTTTAAGTAATTTTATTTATAAAATTTTTAATCAAATAAGAATAATAAATCCTTAATTAGATTTTCTTAAAAAAGAAATAAAAATAAATCCTGTAATATACATAATCAGCGCATAAGCACCTGTTGGTAATGCATATAATATATCAGTACCAAATATTTGCGTAGAGACAAATAACGCTAACGTACCATTTTGTAATCCACATTCCAAAGCAATACACTTCATTTGTTTAACACCCGAAGCAAAAGCTTTTGCAATGTAATATGCGATTACCATCATTGATATATTTAAAATTAAAGCAATTAGACCCGCTTGTTTTATAAAGCTTATAATACTATCTCTTTCTTCATAAAATGCCGCAATGAAAAAAATTACAAACAAAACAATGTTAAGTTTGTTAAATATTTCAACTTTAGATGAAATAAAATTTTCAGCAAATCTTCTTATAATCATCCCTAAAATAACAGGCACAGTCACAACTAAAAACATTTTTAAAGCTATTCCTGTCATTGAAATATTTCGAGAAACTTCAGTTATTCCAAGCAAATCTGCAGATGTAAAGATTATTAGAGGAACAGTGATAATGCTTAATAAACTAATTACAGCAGTTAAAGATATTGATAATGCAACATCTCCATCAGCAAATTTTGTCATTACATTAGATGTTACTCCCCCAGGTGCAGCAGCTATAATCATAACCCCTATTGCTATTTCAGGAGGTGTTTTTAAAATTAAAATTAATATGTAAGCTACGATTGGAAGAATTATTAATTGAGAAATAAAACCAACTATAAAATCTTTTGGTGTTTTAAATACTCTAACAAAATCTTGTAGTTTTAATCCTAGGCCTAAGCCTAACATTATCAAAGCCAAAATGATTGGCGCTATCTTAGTTACAATCTCCAAAGACTCCCCTCGCAATTAAATTAACATAAATTTTAAGAATTTGATAAGTATAATAAATTTTAAACCTGTGAGTGAATTTTGTAATTAAATTGTAACAATTTTCACAAAAACATAATAACTTTTACAACAATATAACTTTAGAGAGAGGATATTATGAATAAACTATTAAAAATAGCATCTATTGTCCTTCTTTTTTCACTAACAATGTTCGGCTTAACAAACAAAGCTTCTGCTGCAAAATTAACTTTATATTGCAGTGTAGAAATCGACGTTTGTGAAATGCTTGAACAAGCTTATGAAAAAGAGACAGGCACAAAAGTTGCAATGACAAGAGCGAGTAGTGGTGAAACTTTTGCAAAAATCAAAGCGGAAGCTTCTAATCCAAAAGGAGACGTTTGGTTTGGTGGAACAGGTGATCCACATTTAACAGCTGCTCAGGAAAATTTAACTGAAAAATATAAATCAAAACACTTTGATGATTTATTACCTGCAGCACAAAACCAAGCTAAAAACGCTGACTATAAATCAGTAGGTATTTATGTTGGTGCGTTAGGTTTTGGATACAACAAAGATCTTTTGGCAAAAAAAGGTCTTCCAGCTCCAAAATCATGGATGGACTTAACTAAACCTATTTATAAAGGTGAAATCCAAGTAGCAAATCCAAATTCATCAGGAACTGCTTACACAACTTTAGCTACAATTCTTCAAATTTTTGGAGAAGATAAAGGTTGGGATTACATGAAGAAACTTCATGCAAATATAAACACTTACACTAAATCTGGTTCTGCTCCAATTAAAGCAACTGGAAGAGGTGAAAACTTAATTGGTATTTGTTTCCAACACGATGGTGTAAAACAAACTAAGAAAGGTTTACCTGTAGTAACTGTTTCTCCAGCTGAGGGAACTGGTTATGAAGTTGGATCAATGAGTATTATTGCTGGTGCAAGAAATATGAAGGAAGCTAAGAAGTTTTATGACTGGGCATTAAGTCCTGCAATACAAACTATGGTGTTCACTTCAGGAAAATCTTTGCAAGTACCGTCTAATACTAAAGCAAAAGCTGATCCTGATGCTCCAGATTTATCAACTATAAACTTAATTGATTACAATTTTAAGGTTTATGGAGACAAATCAACAAGAGCGAGTTTGTTATCTAAGTGGGATAACGATGTATCTGTAATTCCTAGATAATTTTAGGAATTAATGAGAGGACTCGTCATTTGTTGGATACTGATAGGTGGAATTGGTTTCTTTATCTTCCCATGGTATGTAACTGGTGACGGGTTTTTCTCAATCAATTGGATTTTAGAATATTCATTAGAGGATTATGGCTCTGCCCTGCCTCAAGTTTTTATAAATAAAAAATACTGGCTATTCCCATTAATTTTTCCACTTTTTTTACCTTTAACCACAATTAAATTAAATCAAACCAACCCCCTTTACTCAAAGATATTTTTGTACTCAGGTTTATTTGGTTTCTTGTATTTTTTCCTACAAGGGTTCTCGGTTGGGATAAGAGGATGGAATTATGAAATATTCCAATCAATTTTTGGAGATGTAGAAAATCAATATGGAATGGGTTCAGGCGCAGTATTAACATGTTGTGCATTTATATTTTACATTACTCATGGTCTTTCATCACGTGGTTGGTTAAATGGAGATAATTTCATCGTTGGAAGTATTGGAAGTATAATTATTTTAGTATCTACTTTTGTTTTTTTTCCAATTTTTAGAATGTTTGGTGTTGCCTTTAAAGGTACAGAAGGTGGTTACGAAATAAGTAATTTTTCAGACAAGATTTTCAACAAAGGGATATGGGGATTAGATTGTCTTTATAGCGATTATGCTTGTGGTGTTTTTTGGAACACTATTACCATGGGAACACTTACAGCATTTTCATCAACAATTTTAGGTTTAGGTTTTGCACTTTTAATAGCAAGAACCAGCTTTAAATTTAAGAAAACAGTTAGAATATTATCTGTTTTACCAATTATTACCCCTCCGTTTGTAATTGGTTTAGCTATCATAATTTTATTTGGAAGAACTGGTGTTGTAAGTTCGTTTCTAGAATGGGGATTTGATATTGAACCTTCTAGATGGATCTACGGTTTACCTGGAATTTGGTTTGCACAAACTCTTGCTTTCACACCTATAGCTTTTTTAGTTTTAATAGGTGTTGTTGAGAGTGTTAGTCCATCAATGGAAGAGGCATCTCAAACATTAAGAGCATCTAAATGGCAAGTTTTTAAAACAGTTACTTTACCATTAATGAGGCCAGGAATAGCAAACGCATTTTTATTAGGATTTATTGAAAGTTTAGCGGACTTTGGTAACCCGTTAGTACTTGGAGCTGAGTACGATGTTTTATCTACTGAGATATTTTTTGCAATTGTAGGTGCACAGTATGATGAAACTAAAGCAGCAATACTTGCAATGATTTTATTGTCAGTAGTCTTGGTTGTTTTTTATCTTCAAAATCAGTGGTTAGGAAAAAAATCTTATATTTCAATTTCTGGTAAAGGAGATAGTGGAGTTCATCCTGAACTACCAAACAAGACAAAATGGGTAATTTATTCGACAGTACTACCGTGGGCCTTACTAACTTTTATCATTTACGTCATGATTATGTTTGGTGGATTCGTCGAAATGTGGGGCATTGACCATAGCTTTACTTTAAAGCATTACATTGAAGCCTTTAGTTTTGAATGGGTAGAAGATAGAGGCTTGTTATGGACAGGAACTGCCTGGAACTCATTTAACACAACATTCACAATAGCTCTAATTTCGTCTTTCCCAACTGCTGCAATAGGAATTTTAACAGCGTATCTTCTTACAAGACATAGATTTAAAGGGAAAAATGCATTTGAATTTGGCACCATGTTAAGTTTTGCAATACCAGGTAGTGTTATTGGTGTTAGTTATGTTTTTGCTTTTAACGTTCCACCATTAGAGCTAACAGGAACAGGAATTATTTTAGTAATTGCGTTTGTATTTAGAAATATGCCAGTTGGTGTCAGGGCTGGAATAGCTGCCATGAACCAACTTGATCCTCATTTAGATGAAGCTTCATCAACTTTAAATGCATCAAGTGCTCAAACTTTTAGGAATATAATTCTTCCATTACTTAAACCGGCAATTACAGCCTCATTAGTATTTAGTTTTGTTAGAGCTATGACAGCAATTAGTGCTGTAATTTTCCTAGTAAGTGCAAACTACGACTTAGCAGTTTCTTATATTTTAGGAAGATTAGAAAATAATGACTATGGTCTAGCGATAGTGTATTCATCTGCTTTAATTGTTGTAATGTTATTTACAATTATGTTGATGCAATTAATAATAGGAAAACGTAAATTAGGAAGAAGAGATCAAAACGCATCAATTTTACAAGGAATTTAGATAATGAAAAAAGCTGAAGTAAAGTTCGAAAATATAACAAAAAAATTTAACGAAACTACAGCAGTTGATAATGTTAGTTGTAAATTTGAAGCTGGAACTTTAACAACGTTGCTTGGTCCATCTGGGTGTGGAAAAACAACTTCACTAAGAATTATTGCTGGTCTTGAAAGAGCTACAAGTGGAAAAATTTTAGTTGATGATGAGGACGTAACTTTACTACCTGCAACAGATAGAGATGTATCTATGGTATTTCAATCTTATGCTTTGTTTCCACATATGAGTGTACTAGAAAATGTTTCGTACGGTTTAAAAATGATCAACGTAAATAAAGAAGAATACGTACAAAAATCCCTAGAAACATTAAAACTAGTAAATCTTGAAGGATATGAAAATAGAATGCCTTCAGAATTATCTGGTGGACAACAACAAAGGGTTGCAGTTGCAAGAGCTATTGTATTGGAACCAAAAGTGCTTCTGTTTGATGAACCTCTTTCAAACTTGGATGCAAAATTAAGAAGACAGGTTAGAGAAGATATTAGAGAAATCCAACAAAAATTAGGAGTAACAACTATTTACGTAACACATGATCAAGAAGAGGCATTAGCTATCTCAGACAAAGTAATTGTAATGAACAATGCAGTAATTGCTCAAGAAGGTAGTCCAAAAGATCTTTATAATTTTCCTATAAACAAATTTGTTGCAAACTTTATTGGTGATGCAAATGTTGTGAAAGCTGAAGTTATAAATAAAAATTCAAATTCATACGATGTCAAAATAGCTGAAATGAATATCAAAATTCAAAGTGACAATGAATTAAATGGAAGTATTTCTGTTGCTTTAAGACCAGAAAAAATATCAATTGATAGAAAAAAAGTTGAGAACAGTATTCATGCTACTGTAAATAATGCATCTTTTGTAGGTAGTAGTTATCAATATATTTTAAATTCAAATGTAGGGAAATTATATGTTGTATCAGGTGATACAAATGACGTTTTTAAAGTTGGAGAAGAAGTTTTCTTGAGTATAAATGAGCAAGAAGTAAAAATTCTTAAAGACTAAAATTATGCTTTCAAATAAAGAAATCGTCTGTCCAAATAAACTATTAGATATAGCTCATAGTAAAAAAGGAGTTAAGGTTGCAGTAGTAAATGCTGGTAAACCCCTACCCATGTTGTCTGTTCAAGATGCTGTAAATGAAAATCTAATTGAACCAGTATTTATTGGTCATGAGGTTGAAATACAAAAATGTGCTGAGGACCTTGGTTGGGATATTTCAAAATACGAACTTATTCATGAACCAGTAGAAAACAATACTGCCAAAATTGCAGCCAAACTTGCTAGTGAAGATAAAGTTAAAATAATTGTTAAAGGACATATTCATACTGATGTTCTTATGAAAGAAGTTTTAAAACGAGAGTACAACTTATTAGGCAAAACTAGATTAAGTCATATCTGGCATATGACAATTGAAAAAGAAGATAGTCCATTAATAATAACTGATGGCGCTTTGAATGTTTTGCCAAATGTTAAAACTAAAATGCATATTCTTAAAAATGTAATTAATTTTTCAAATCGTATAGGAATTGAAAGACCAAAAGTTTCTGTATTATCAGCAACAGAAGAGGTTTTAGAAAGTGTGCCAAGTTCAATTGAAGCAGCTGAAATAACAAAACTTTCAAAAGAAGAAAATTTAAACGCAGATGTATTTGGACCTTTAGCATTTGATAACAGTATTTCTAAAAAATCTGCTGGTATTAAAGGTATTAAAAATTTAGTTGCAGGTGAAGCTGACGTACTATTGGTTCCAAGCGTTGAAACAGGAAATGCTCTGGTTAAAATGATGATTTATTTTATGGGTGCATGTGCTGCAGGAGTTGTGGTTGGAGGAAAGGTCCCAGTTGTAATAACTAGTAGATCTGATGAGGCACAAGCAAGATTAGCTTCTATAGCTGCGGCAGTAGTAGCTTTGGACTAAATGATTAATTGAAATTTATAAGAAATTAACCTAAAAAACTTTAAATTTTAAAAGGAGAGAAATGGCAATTACATACTTAAAAAAATCACCAAAAACATCATCAACTGACGACACAAAAACAAGAGAAATAGTAGAGAATATTCTAAAAGATATTGAGACTAGTAAAGAAGAAGGCTGTAAGGAGCTTTCGAAAAAATTTGATAAATATGAAGGTGATGTAATTGTTTCAAAAGAAAAAATTGAAGAAATAAAAAAAAATTTAGATCAAAAAACTAAAGATGATATTCAGTTCTCTCATGAAAGAGTTAGAAAATTTGCTGAAGCACAATTAAAAAATTATGGTCAAGACTTTGAAGTAGAATTATCTGACGGTTTATTTGCTGGACAAAAACTTATTCCTGTAAACACAGCAGGTTGTTATGTGCCTGCTGGAAGATACGCTCATATAGCTTCAGCTGTAATGAGTGTAACAACAGCAAAAGTAGCTGGTGTTAAAAATATTCTAGTTTGTAGTTCACCTAAACCTGGTGTTGGAGTACATCCATCAATTGTTTATACAGCTGACTTATGCGGAGCTGATGTGATAATGAATTTAGGTGGTGTGCAAGCTATTGCAGCAATGACAAATGGATTATTTGGTAATGCACCTGCAGATATTTTAGTTGGGCCTGGAAACCAATTTGTTGCGGAAGCAAAAAGAATTTTATTTGGAAAAGTTGGTATAGATTTATTTGCAGGACCTACAGAAATAGCAGTAATTGCTGATGAGACTGCTGATCCTGAGATGGTAGCATATGACTTAGTTGGACAAGCTGAGCATGGGTACAATTCTCCTGCTTGGTTGTTTACTAAAAGTAAAAAAGTTGCAGATTATGTAATGGAAAGAGTTCCAGAATTAATTGCAGATTTACCAGATCTTCCAAGAGAAAATTCAGGTGCTGCATGGAGAGATTATGGTGAAGTGATTCTTTGTGACACTGATGAAGAGATCGCTAAAGTTAGTGATGAATACGCTCCAGAACATTTAGAAGTCCAAACTAAAAATTTACAATGGTACCACGATAGATTAAAAAATTATGGATCTTTATTCATTGGTGAAGAAACAACTGTTGCTTATGGAGATAAATGTTCAGGTACAAATCACATATTGCCAACAAAAGGTGCAGGTAGATACACAGGAGGTTTATTTGTTGGTAAATTTATTAAAACATTAAGTTTCCAAAGAATGAGTAAGGCTGCAACAAAAGAAGTTGGTGCTGCTTGTGCAAGAATTTCTAGATACGAAGGAATGGAAGCACATGCTAGAACAGGTGATGTGAGATTAAGAAAATACGGTTTTCAAAACTAATAATTTAGGGATTTTAAATGAAAAAATTTGATGAACTTATGAGTGTAGGAAGCGAAATTGAAAACATTACTGCTGAAGATGCAAAGAAGAAATTAAATGATCCTAATGTTCAATTTATTGATGTAAGAGATAAAGATAGTTTTTCTAATGGTACAATAGGAAATGCCATACACATGGACAGAGGATTGCTTGAATTTTATTTAGCAGAGGGAAGTCCCTTAGAAAATGATATTTTTAAAAATAATCCAGATAAAGAGTTTGTAGTTTTTTGTGGTTTAGGTGGACAAGGAACTCTTGCCACAAAAACAATGAAAGACATGGGTGTCAAAAATGTTAAAAACATTACTGGCGGAATGTCTGAGTGGGATAAGTTAAAAGACTAGTCCTTTATTAAATCTAAAACATCAATACCTATTTGCTTAAGTATATGTATTAAGTCTATAGGCACCCAGTTTTCTCTAATTTTACCTTCATGGTGATGGTAAAAATCCATTACTCTCATATTTACGTTTTGATTATCAGATTTGTAACCTAGCCAATCATCTGATCCATAAACTGCTTGTATGCTATGCCAGCCAGCAGTCATTGAAAAATTTCCATCACCAAGTTCACAGTAATGTCCTAGTTTCCAATAATTTCTTTCTTTAAAAGTTTTTCTAAATGGTAACTGATGGTTATCGACAAATCCCTCTAAGTTTCTTCCAGTACCTATTCCACTTGGCCCATACCATATCATTTTATCATGCCAAAATTCACTTTGTGGATGATTAATTAATTTTTCTTTTAATTCTTTATCTGAATTAGTTTCTAATTCTGGCTTTATGTTCAAGCTTCTTTGCATCGTTAAAGATTGGTCTAAACTTGCTTCAGAAACTTTCATATCTTTTTCAAAATAATCTACACCATCAGTATTAATTGGGTTTAGCCAATTTCCCTCTGAACCTCTTGAAGGTTTGATTGGATTTTTACCTGTTTGAAATATCAAATCTAATAGATCGATTAAGATATAACTTTCTACTATTTTATCATTTTTCAATTCATGAACTTCACAACATTTAAGATTTACCATTTTATTAATTGGCTTTATCCCAAAAATAGGTTTTTTGAACGTGCCTGAAAGCATAGATACTGATCCAACTTGAACTTTATCTCTAAATGTACCTCCAATGACTATCTGTTCTCTTCTCTCAATGTCTGGGAAAGCTTCAAATAGAGGTAGCCAAAATTTTTCTTTAAATGTATTTGCACCCTCAAATTCATTAACAGGGTGAAAACAATTAACTTTTACATCTTTATCAAAATAATTTTCTATATTTTGATCTAATTTAGATAATCCACCTTCTATGATTGTTTTTAAGTAGCCTCTTACTTTTGTTTTATTATTGAAATTTTCTTCAGGTGTAATTTCTAATTTTTTTACACCATGTTGTTCTTTTAAACCTGTATCAAATTGTTGTATTGGCATTTATAATAATTTAAGTAAGGTTAATATCATAATTCAATTAGAATAACATATGGAAAATAGGTTAGCAAAATTTAATGAGTTGGTTCCAAGCACCCTGCCCTTTGTGGAAGGAAAACTCGAAGGTCACAAAGAAAGAAAAAATTATTCTATAGTTGGACCTGGTGTAGCTGAAGATAGCAAACAATTTATAAAAATTGCTATGCCTCATAGTTTTAATTTAGGTGCTGTGTCAGCACTTCCCCAAAATGGTTCAGGCCTACATAGTCACACAACTGCAGAAGTTTTTATTATTTATTCAGGCAGATGGAGATTTTATTGGGGAGCAGAGGGAAAAGATGAAACAATTTTGACTGCTGGTGACATAATCTCAATGCCAACTAACATGTTTAGGGCATTTGAAAACGCAGGCGATGAAGAAGGTTTAATTTTTGTTGTTTTAGGTGGAGATGATCCTGGAATTATAACTTGGGTTCCAAGTGTTTTGGAAAAAGCAAAAAAAACTGGTATGGCACTTTTAAATGATAATTCATTAATTGATTTATCTATTAGTCAAATTCCAGAGGGAAAAACAATTCTTGAACCTATTTCTCAAGAAGAAATAAAAAAATTTGATAACTACAAACTAGATCAACTAGAAAAGTTTATTTCTAAAAGTAGTGAAAATTCAAAATATGAAAATAAATTAAATGATAATATTAATTTAATTCAAATTCTTGGAAATAAATTTGAAAAAAAAGAATTCTCTCCAGTAATAAAACAAGATACCGGATTTAATCTTTCGATTTTAAAATCCAGTAAAGGTCATATAACTAATTTAAAATTTGAAAAACCTACAATAATGTTTTCAAGAACTGGAAAATGGGAAATCATGATTGATGATTTTCAGTGTGTTTTAAATTCTAGAGATACAATTTCTATTCCAATTAATTCAAATGTTAATATTAAAATAGATGAAAATGAGGATTGTTACTTAAATTGTGTAACACAAATTTAATGAAAGGTTTTGATCCAAAATATAAAAACTTTCCTGATTACATACTAAAAATAACTAAACAAATTTGGGAAAATAAAGATGTTGAGTCTATTGCTCATTTTTATAGCGATAATATTCCAGTTAGATCACCGTTTGGTGTCACATATGGAAATAAACCTGTAATTGATGCTACCTATGCAACATTAAAAGAATTTCCTAACAGACAATTGCTTGGTGAAGATGTGATTTGGAATGGAAATGATGATGTAGGGTATCATTCATCCCATAGAATTTTAAGCAAAGGAACACATCTTGGTGATGGTTCATATGGCAAACCAACTGGTAAAGATATTTACTATAGAGTAATTGCTGATTGTGCATGCAAAAATAATCAAGTCTATGATGAATGGATTGTTCGTGACCAAGGAGCGATGGTAAGACAAATAGGATTTACACCGAAAGATTTTGCTCAAATACTTATAGATAAAGAAGGTGGCGTTGAAAAAGCAAAACAATTATTTAATTCAAATTCTGAGATGAATTCAGATTACAAACAAGGAATTGTTCCTGACGATTCTACTGGGGAAAAATACTCCAAAATATTGACAAATATCTTTAAAGATAATTATGATTTTTCTGATTATGCAAGAGCCGCAACTATTTATTGGCCTGGAAACAAAATTGGACATGGAAGAGAAGATATAATCAAATTTTGGAATGCTTTTAAAAATACTTTGAGTAATATGAAGTTTTCTGTTGAGCACATTGGTTATTTAGAAGAACAAGACAAAAATCCTAAAGCATCAATAAGATGGTTTCTAGAAGGTAATCATTCTAAAGACACTGAAGAATTTGGAGAAAAAACAAATAAAAATATTTTTATAATGGGTATAAACCATGCAGAAATAATTGATGGAAATGTTATAAGAGAATGGGTTTTGTTTGATGAGGTTGCAATTTGGAAACAAATTTTAATGAAATAAATTATGAGTGAAATTAAAACAACACATGTAGGAAGTTTACCAAGATCAAATGAATTATCTGACCTCCTATTCAAGAAAGATCAAAAAGAAGAAATAAATTTAAATCAATTTGATGAAATTGTTCAAAGAGATGTAGATAATATTGTTAAAAAACAATTAGAGGTTGGAATTGACTATATTAGCGATGGTGAAATGTCTAAGATTAGCTATGCAACTTATGTTAAAGATAGAATTGATGGCTTTTCAGGCGAAAGTGAAAGAAAAGCGCCAAAAGATTTAGATGACTTTCCATCTTTTAAAGAAAGAATTGCAAGAACAGGTGGTACTCCTACTTACACAAGACCTTGTTGTACAAGTGAATTAAAAATTAAAGACAAAACTTCTCTAACAAAAGATATAAATAATTTTAAACAAGCTTTAGAAAAAAATAATCATAAAAATGCATTTATGAATGCTGCTTCACCGGGAGTTATTTCGGCTTTCCTACCCAATAAATTTTATAAAAATGATGATGAATATTTAGAAAA
Organism: uncultured Pelagibacteraceae bacterium; assembly: GCA_902588855.1. Classification (GTDB taxonomy): domain Bacteria; phylum Pseudomonadota; class Alphaproteobacteria; order Pelagibacterales; family Pelagibacteraceae; genus Pelagibacter. The sequence continues at coordinate 17,831 of CACIQS010000013.1, forward strand.
TTTATCTAACCTGATGAAAGATGAATATGAAGAAATTACATCAAATGGATTAAAACTTCAGTTAGATTGTCCAGATTTAGCACTCGCAAGACACATGACTTTCAAAGATTTGTCTGAAGTAGAATTTTTAATTAGAGCAGAAAAACAAATAGAATGTTTAAATAATGCAATTAGTAATATCGATAGCTCCAAAATAAGAATGCACATATGCTGGGGTAATTATGAAGGACCCCACTTACACGACATTGGACTAGAAAAAATTATGCCAATAGCTTTAAAAGCTAATGTGCAAACTTATTTAATTGAGTCGTCAAATCCAAGACATTCTCATGAGTGGCAAATTTTTGAAAATTTAAAAATTCCAAAAGATAAAATAATTGCTCCTGGAGTAATCGACTCAACTACAAACTTTGTCGAACATCCCGAGGTTGTAAAAAATAGAATTGTAACTTACTCAAAAGTAATTGAAAAAGATCAGCTAATTGCTGGAACAGATTGTGGCTTTAGCACCTTTGCAGGCTTTGGAAATGTTGATGAAAATATAGTTTATAAGAAACTAGAATCATTGGTACGTGGTGCTGAACTTGCGTCAAAAGTGATTTAATTTCCTCTTTAATTTAAACTTCGTAATAGATATAGTTTTTGAACTTAAATTATAATTAAACAACTAATATAAAGAGAGAAAACATATGAGAAAAATACTAGTTACTTTATTGTTTTTACTTTTTGGAACTTCTGCTTATGCAGATTGTAACATTAAAAGTGGTTCAATAAATATTTTGGCTAATGATTTTCCTGCATTAAGAACTTTCGTTGAAACTTCTAAACAATGTAAAGGAAGCGCAGATTTTAAAGTGACTCATTCATCAGAGCACAATAAAATCGCAGTGCCAGCTCTTACTGCAAATCCATCTGAATTTTCAGCTAGAATTGCAGCAAACAGTTCAATTGTTCCTTTAATGAACCAAGATTTAATAAGACCATTAGACGATCTTGTTAAAAAATATGGAAAAGGAATTCAAGACTCTCAATTGATCACAATTGATGGAAAAGTAATGGCTGTAGCATTTATGGCTAACACTCAACACCTATACTATAGAGAAGATGTTTTAAAAGATCTTGGTATAGCTGTTCCAAAAACATATGAAGAAGTAGTTGCTGCTTCTGAAAAAATTAGATCTTCAGGAAAAATGCAATATCCATATGCTGCTGCTTACAAAGCTGGTTGGAACTTAGCAGAAGAGTTTGTTAACATGTACATTGGTCATGGTGGTGAATTCTTTAAATCTGGAAGTGCAGAACCAAATGTAAATAATGCAAAAGGTGTTGCTACTTTAAACATGCTTAAAAAATTATCTGAATTAAGTAACCCAGATTATTTAACACATGATAGTGAAGCTATTAAAGTTGAGTGGGAATCTGGAAATGTTGCTTTAATGACATTGTGGGCTTCTAGATCAGGTACACTTTTAGATGATGAAGGTGATCCTAATATTACTAAAGCTACAAAACTAACTGGACCAGCTACAGTTGGAGGTGGAAATATCCCTGCTGCAACTTTATGGTGGGATGGTTTCACACTTGCAAAAAACAGATCTGATGCTGATGCTGAAGCTACATTTAGAGCTTTAGCGCACGCTGCATCAAATAAGAAAATGGTTGCTGACGCTGCTGACCAAGCTGTTTGGTTGGTAGAAGGGTTTGTTCCAGGACCAAAATCTATTGGTGTAATTGAAGCTGTAAAAATGGGTGCAAAACCATATCCAATGTTACCACAAATGGGTTTAATGCATGGTGCATTAGGAAGTGAGATTGTTGAGTTTTTACAAGGTAAAGAGTCAGCTGAACAAGCATTGAAAGATGTTGAAGCTGCTTACACTAGTAAAGCTAAAGAACAAGGCTTTCTATAAAATCTAATCTTTAAGTGGGGACTTAGTCCCCACTTAACAAAAATTTTCAATGCCTAATAAAACATTTTTTTGGTTTTTTTTACCAACAGGATTAGCAATGGTCCTATTTATTGGGCTTCCCATCATTTCTACAGGAGTTCAATCTTTTTACGCTCAGCATGATCAAGTTGTTAAAGAGGTCAAAAAATGTGATCCATTTGGTTGTACTGTTTCAATTGTAGTCGACAATGAAGAAACTACAAAAATTAGAGAAGCAAAACCTCTTGGAAAGTTTAATGGTTTCGGTACGTATGTAGACAGAAACCATTTGGCAACAGAAGAAATAAAAAAATTTTGGAATGAAACAGAAACTTTTGGTGAATTTGTCGATCAAGTAACAAATCTACCATTTTATAAGGCACTAATATTTACATTAACTTATTGTATATTTGTTACACCAAATGTCTTGTTATTAGGTTTTATTATTGCCTTGAGTTTAAACGCAATCTCAAGAAAAATTAGAGGTCCTTTAATCTTTGGTACTATTTTACCAATGATTGTAACTCCATTAGTTGGATCTTTAGTGTTATTCTGGATGATAGACTCTCAAGGAATAATTGGAGCCAACATTCAAAATTTAATGAATGATCCATATTTATCTTTAAAATCCTCTAAAACTCTTACGTGGATAACAATTATAACATATGGAATTTGGCATCACTCCCCTTTTGCTTTCGTAGTTTTCTATGCTGCACTTCAAACAGTACCTCAGGAACCTATTGAAGCTGCAATTATTGATGGTGCTTCAAGATTTCAGAGAATAAAACACATTGTGCTACCTCATATTTACCCAGTGGTAACATTTGTTGCATTAATATCATTGATGGACAATTTTAGAGTTTTTGAACCAATTATAGGTTTTAGTGCCGAAGGTAGTGCACAATCTCTTTCATGGTTAATTTACGACAACCTAGTAAATGAAGAAGTAATTTTGTTTGGTTCGGCTGCAGCAACATCAATGATGACAATCATTGGGATAGCTATTTTGCTTGCTCCTGTATTAGTTAGAACATGGAAAGAATTTAAAACTGCGAGATAAATATGGATTATGGGTTAGATAAAAAAACAAATACTTTAAAAACATTTAATACCATATTTATTATTTCTTGGTTGTTAGTTGCATGTTTTCCATTCATCTGGACTTTTTGGGGATCATTTAAAGTAAGAGCAGATTTTTTTTCAAGATCAGATTGGTGGTATGCAATTTCAGCTTTCAATACATTAATTGAAACTGGTGAAAAGTTTACGACAAATGCTTATCATGAAGCTTGGTTTGAAGGAGAATTTTGGAAAGCATCTAAAAATACAATAATTGTCACTGTATTTGTAGTTAGTATTTCATTGTTTTTAGGAACTTTAGGGGCATACGCTCTTTCAAGATCAACTGAGAAATATGCATTTTGGATTTTAATGGCAGCTTTAATCTTTAGAGCTATGCCACATATAACTTTAGTATCAGGTTATCTTTTTCCTTTTTTTGAATTACAAATATGGGGAATACTTCCAACAACTATTGTTGTTTTGGTTGCTATTAATCAACCGTTTACATTATGGTTGCTATATTCATTTTTTAAAACAATACCAAAAGAACTTGATGAAAGTGCGTTGATTGATGGATGTTCATATTTTCAAGCATTTAGACATATTATAATGCCAGTCATGTGGCCCGGGGTTATTACTGCTGGATTATTTAGTTTAATGCTTGCTTACAATGATTTCACTGTAACAGCTTTGCTTCTTAACCAGGAAAATCATACGATGGTTCCAAAAATACAAAGCTATTTAGGAACAAATCAACACGAAGGTAATCTAATGTGGGCAGTATCTGCTGTAGTGTCTGCAACAGCTCCATTGTTTATGCTAGTAATGTTCTTCCAGAGACAAGTCATCAGTGGTTTAACTACTGGGGCTGTAAAAGGTTGAAAAAATATTACAAAGCTTTGTTATTCGGTTCCATTGGAACACTTGTTGAAACTTCTGAAATTCAGAGAAAGTCTTTTAATGAGGCTTTTAAAAAAAAAGGTTTGAATTGGTATTGGACTAAAGAGGAATATATCAAACTACTAAACAAATCAGGTGGTAGCGATAGAATAAAAGAATACGCTAAGAAAAAAAATACGAAAGTTAATGCGGAGCAATTAAGAGATTTAAAAACTAAACTTTTCAATAATTACTTGAAGAAAAATCATTTAAAATTAAGACCAGGTGTTAAAAGTATAATTAATCTCTGTAATAAAGAAAAAATTAGATTAGCTTTTGTAACCTCTACCTCAAAAAATAATATCAATTCTATTCTTTTCTCATTAAGAAAATCAATTAATCGAAAAAATTTTAGTTTTATTGGAAATTCAAATTTAGTTAAAAATTTAAAACCAAATCCAGATATATATCTTCTTGCATTAAAAAAACTTAAATTAAAATCTACAGAATGTTTAGCGATTGAAGATTCTCAAGAAAGTTTAAACTCTGCAGTTAATGCTAAAATTAAATGCATAATTTTTCCAGGAAAGTTTCATCTAAATAAAAATTTTAAGAACGCTTATAAAAAAATAAGTAAATTAAATAAAAATATTATTCTGAAATAAAATCATTTACTAGATTATTAAATCTATCTGGTTCTTCTAAGTGAACATTATGACTACAATTTTTAAATATTTCTAAACGACTATTCTTAATATTTTTATTTAACGTATCCACTTGTTCAAAATTATATGAGATATCTTTATCACCCCATATAATTAAGGTTTCATTTTTAATGTTTTTTAAATTTTCTATACCTCTCCAATTTTTCATTGCTATTAAAGCATTATCAGCAGTTTCTAATGAAACATTTTTAACTGCATTGGCACACAAAAAATAATTTTTATCCTTGTCACCTTTTACAAACCATTTAGGAGGAACTCTAGCAAATGACGCCTCAGCACCTTCTTTTTTGAGTTTTTCTCTTGTTTCATCCATAGTTTCAAATCTACCAGGGATATCTCCTATAGATCCTGTTGCAAAACAGATTAATTTGTTAACTCTATCACCAACAATTTTTGTGATTTCCTGAACAATCATTCCACCCATTGAATGTCCAATTAAATTAAATTTTTCGATGTTTTTTTCATCTAGTATTTCAATTATTTTTTTTGCCATCGCATTAATAGAATTTAATGATTGAGCATTATGGCTTTCACCAAAACCAGGGAGTGCTGGAGCGATAACTCTATAATTTTTAGAAAAATAATCTTTTTGAAAGCACCACAACTCTGAGGAGCCTAAATACCCATGTACTAAAACAAATGGAAAACCTTCACCTTTATCATCAACAAAAATATTACTCATAAAAGCATAATTATCATTTCCTTTAGAATAAACAAAACTAAAAAACTCATAAAAGCAATTATAAAAATATTTATTATCTGCCAAATTTTTTTATCATTGGCATATTTAGAAAGATAATTTGATAAATATCCTAGTATAAAAAAAAATAAAAAAGAAGCTAAAGAAGCTCCTATTCCAAATGCAAGTTTTTGATTAAATAAGTAATTCTTAGAAAAGTTTCCAAGAATAAAAACTGTATCAGAGTAAACATGTGGATTTAAATACGTGAACCCTAATGTTTTTAAGAAAATATTTAACTTTGATATCTCACTAACATTACTTTGAAAATTAACTTCTTTGTAGTGAGTTTTAATTTTTGAATAAATAAAATGAACTAAAAAAACCACTAAAAGAAGGTTTAAAATAAATTCTACTATTAGGTTAAAAAATTGATTAAAAAAATGAAATAAAAAAATTCCAAAAAAAATTAATATTAAATCAGAAATAGAGCAAACTAAACAAACTATAAATACATACTGCTTTTTCAAACCTTGTTCAATTACAAAAATATTTTGAGCACCAATTGCTAAAATTAAACTTAGGCCAGTAAAAAAACCTAACAGACCGTATTCCATTGATATTTCTTAAACTCTTTTTCTACCCTGGACAACTCTATCAAGAATAAGAGCTACAAATAATATCGCAACACCTGCTAAAATACCTTGTCCTACATTAGCGTATTGAAGTGCTTCTAATACATCTTGACCTAAACCTTTGGCTCCAATTAATGAAGCAACAACAACCATTGCTAAACTTAACATTACTGTTTGGTTAACACCTGCTAAAATGGATGGAGTTGCTAATGGTAAATCTACTTTTCTAAGCAAATACCATTTGGATGCACCATAAGCTATAGCAGCTTCTCTGATTGTTTCAGGCACTCCTCTTAAACCAAGAACAGTTAATCTAACTACAGGTGTTCCACCAAATATCATTGTAATAATAACTGCAGCAACTTTTCCAGTTCCAAAAAATGCTATAACAGGAATCATAAATACAAAAGCAGGCATTGTTTGCATGAAATCCATAATCGGTCTAATCATTGAATAAAATCTTTGACGCCTTGCACAAAAAATTCCAAGTGGGATACCAATTACAATACTTAATACTGCTGCCGTTCCTAAAAGAGCTAATGTTGTCATAGCTTTAACCCAGAAACCTAAAAATCCCATGTAACACAAAAATCCTGCTGAATAAATTGCAGCTCTAGGTCCTGCTGCTAATCCAGTTAAGGTTACAATGGTAGTAATAATTACTATCCATGGAGTTTTGACAAATAGTAACTCTAAGAAATCTAGTACTGATCTAATACCTATAGTGATTGCTGTAAATAACGCATCTCCTTTTAACACTGCATAATCAAAGATCGTTTCCACCCATTTTATTGACGTTAATCTGATATCTGGATGAGTTGGGAAGTCATCCATTAATGTAATTACACCAGGAAAACTGTAATGTACTACAGAAAAAAACATAATAACTGCAGCAAATATTGTGCTGGAAACAAAGTTCTTAACTTGCATTCCAGGTTTTAAAGTTTTATCTGATAACCATTCTGAATATCTTTTTTCTAATATTGAATTAGCCAGTATTCCTTGAACAATTTTAATGGCAATTAATAATCCAATACCAAAAATTGTAATCCAAATAGCTGATGCTTCAATTTTTGCTACTTCATCTATGTAGCCTTGCATTGCATCTTCTAGTGATTTGATATTTCTTTTATAAACGTCAACTTTATCTGGATTATTTGTTATGGCTGCTTCTAACTGTTTGTTTCTAAAAGCTATTGTTGATTCAACCTGTTTTATTTTTTCTACAGCTTCTTTAGTGATATTACCAAATAAACCTCTAATAATTTGAACAACAGAAAAAGTTTCAATAATTAAAAAAGCTAGAGCCCAATTCCAAATATTTCTCATTCCAAACCAAATTGGTCCTAGAATTCCAGCATATAAATTAAATGAAAATGAAAAAGAAGG
>CACIQS010000014.1 GCA_902588855.1 uncultured Pelagibacteraceae bacterium
GAAACAATTAATCAATTACCAGAGTCTGTAAAAATTATTTCCAATTTTGCAGTTGGATTTGGAAATATTGATTTAGAAGCAGCAAAGAATAGAGGTATAGCAGTGACAAATACACCAGAGGTTTTATCAGATGCTACAGCTGAAATTGGAATATTATTAATCTTAGGAGCTTGCAGAAGAGCTTCTGAAGGAATTGAATCCGCTCGAGAGGGTGGATGGAAATGGTCCGCAGACTATTTAATTGGAAAACAATTGACAGGAACAAGATTGGGCATTTTAGGTATGGGTCGTATTGGTCAAAAAATTGCAAACATTGCTAAATCTTTAGGTATGGTTATTCATTATCATAATCGTTCAAAATTAAGTGAAGATAAAGAACAGGGAGCAACTTATCATGAAAGTATAAAAAGTCTTTTTTCAGTTTCAGATGTTCTATCTATATGTTGCCCAGCTACAAAAGAAACAGAAAATTTAATTAATAAAGAGACTGTTGAATATTTCCCCAAAGGTGCTGTTATAACTAATGTTGCACGAGGAGATATTGTTGATGATGAAGCTTTAATTGATGCTTTGAATAGAAGAAAAATTTATGCAGCAGGATTAGATGTTTATAAAAATGAACCAAATTTAAATCCTGGTTATTTAAAAATCCCAAGTGCTTTTGTTTTACCCCATCTTGGGAGTGCAACAAAAGATACAAGGATTGCGATGGGAAATTTAGCAATTGATAATCTAGATGAGTTTTTCAGAACTGGAAAATGTATCAATAAAGTAAATTAAAATGTCTCAATCTATAGCTTTCATTGGTGTTGGCAACATGGGTTGCCCAATGGCTGAAAATTTAATGAAGGCGGGTAAATCTATAAAAGTTTTTGATGTTTCAAAAAAAATGCTTGAAATTGCAAAAGATAAAAATCTTGAAACAATCGAAAATATAGATGATCTAATTACAGCTGATGTTGAAACTGTTATTACTATGCTTCCAGAAGGTAAGCATTCTAAAGAAGTTTATTTAGGAGAAAATGGAATAATAAATAAAGTTTCAAAAGATTGTTTACTAATTGATTGTTCAACAATTGATATTCAAACTTCTATTGAAATTGGAAAAAAAGCCTCAGAATTAGGAATTAAAATGATTGATGCTCCAGTTAGTGGTGGAGTAATGGGAGCCCAAAAAGCAACTTTAAATATAATGGTTGGTGGATCAAAAGAAGCATTTGAAAAAGCACTTCCTCTATTAAAAATCATGGGAAAAAATATATTTCACGCAGGTGATTTAGGTAGCGGGAATGGCGCTAAGATTTGCAACAATATGGCTCTTGGAATTGCAATGATTGCTGCCTCAGAGTCATTAATGTTAGCAAAAAGATTGAAAATTGATATTAAAAAAGTTCATGAGATTATGAAGAACGCATCAGGTAACAGCTGGCCAATTTCTGTTTATCCACCTTTGCCAGGTTTGATTGATGGAACACCTTCAAATAATAATTATAGACCAGGTTTTTCTGCAGGTATGATGAATAAAGATCTTAAACTTGCAAATGATTGTGCGAAAAGTGTAAATGCTGAAACACCACTAGGAAAAATGGCATTAGAAATTTATGATCAATTTTGCAAAGATGGAAATGACACTAAAGATTTTTCTGCTATTTCAAAAGTTATTGGTGGTAGTGCTTGGGATTATCCAATTGATTAAATTATTTTATTGTAAGTGTTTATAAATTGTTGTTCTCGATACACCTAATTTTCTTGAAGTTGCAGAAATATTATTTGTTTCATTAAAAGTTGATCTTATCAAAGTACATTTTTCCCTTTTGATTTTTGTATCTTCACAATTTTTACAAGTACTTTTTTTATTTTCTTTTTTTGCTTCTATAAATTTGTTTTCCTTAAAAATTTGACTTTTCACTACAAAAACAGATGAGCCTAAATGATCAGTAATTTTTAATGTTTTATTATTTAATAATTCTGATGCAATAGATGAAAATGAATTAGTAAAAATTTTATTAAAATTTTCATTTTTAAGATCTACTAGTCCATTAAGCATAATTTTTGCATTACTGTTAGCACCTACAATTAGACCATCTCCATTAACAGCCAATAAACCTACGCTGGTTGTAGATAAATATTCTTGTCGAGGATGAAAAGATAAAATTAATTCATGTTCAAATTTTTTTAAAAATAATTTTGTTTCTATACTTCTAGTCGCTAGTTTTACCAAAGCCAGAGTGTGTTGCTCTCTAGACATATAGTCGGTTGAAGCATCTATAATTCCAATAGTCTTACCGTCATAATTAATTATTGGACTTGCGAAACAAGATATATTTTCATGTGCTATAAAAAAATGTTCTTTGCCTGATACTATTGTTGGTTTTTTTAATTCAACAGACAATCCTAAACCATTTGTTCCACAGACTTTTTCAGCCCATATAGATCCTGGTATAACTGTTTTACCTACATCTGTTTGAAGACAAGTTTTGTCATATATTGTATCAAGTACCAAACCATTCTCATCTGAATATGCGACCATGAAATTAGTACCGGCAATTTGTGAATACAAAAGTTCCAATTCTGGGAGAACTATTTTTCTAAGAGCTTCATTTTTTTCTTTAATCTCTTTTAACTCAATTGATGATATTACACTTTGTTTTGGATCTTTAAATGGATCAAGACCCTCTGCAATACATCTTGACCAACTATCAGAAATTTCTTTGCCCATTGCATAGGACAACATTCCTCTTTTTTTAAGTATTTTTTTAAATTCTGTATTTTTTGAGGATAAATTTCTCATTTTGTAAAAGATAAATAAAAATCATGTATTCAACAACTAACCACAGGTTGTATTTGTAAACTAATTGAACACTTAAAAGCGGCATTGACTTCAGTGGAGTTCGATTTTTTAATAGGGTTTTAAGAAAAAACATAGGGAGAAAAAGAAATGAGAGCACAGGTTTTGCACAAGTACGACCCAGAAATGAAAGAAAAAGTATGGGTTACAGGTGAAGAATTACCAAATCCAAAAATAGAGAAAGCCAGTGATGTAATAGTAAAAATTGGTGCAGCTGGAGTTTGCAGAACAGATTTACATATTATTGAAGGTGTGTGGAAACATATTCAAGACCCGGATGGAAAGTTACTTCCTTGCGTTATGGGTCATGAAAATGCAGGCTGGGTAGAAGATGTCGGAAAAGATGTAACTGAATTTAAAAAAGGGGATCCAGTAATTTTACACCCTTTAATTTCAGGAACAGATGGAACCTGTTTAGATTGTAGAAGAGGCAATGATATGCATGCAGCAGCAGGTGCATTTCCGGGATTAAGTATTAAAGAAGGTGGATATTCAGAACTTTTAAAAACAAGTGTTAGAAACTTGATTAAATTACCAAAAGTCTTAGCTCCCAAAGACGTGGCTCCTTTTTCTGATGCAGGTTTAACAGCTTACAGAGTTGTTAAAAAAGCGACAAGACATTTACTTCCTGGTCAAAGTTGTGTGGTTATAGGTGCTGGAGGTTTAGGTCATATTGCAATTCAATGTTTAAAAGCAATGTGTGCAGCTGATATTATTATCGTTGAAAAATCTGAAAAAGCTTTAAAACATGCAATGGAACTCGGAGGAGATCATGGAGTAATTATTGATGGAAACGAGGTTGAAAAAGTTAAGGAAATAACAAAAGGTGTTGGTGCAGAAGCAGTTATAGATTTTGTAGGAGAAAAAGGCTCAACATCAATGGGTCTTAATATGACCGCAAATGGTGGTTTCTTTTACATAGTCGGTTATGGTGAGGAAATAAAAATACTCGCTGTTGATGTAATTATATCTGAAAGAAACATAATTGGAAATTTAGTAGGAACGTGGTCTGAATTGTATGAATTAATGGAATTAGCCGACCGAGGAAAGGTTAAGTTGTCCATGCAAGAATATAAATTAGACGATGCTAACAAAGCGCTACATGATCTTAATGATGGAAAAGTCAAAGGTCGTGCAGTGTTAGTTCCATAAATAACAAAAGAGAGGAAATGAAGATGAAGACAATAAAAACTTGCGTAACTGCTCTTATATCAGCTCTGCTGGTATTAAGTCCAGTCGCGTATGCAGATAAGTGGAGCGATCAGTTTCCACATATCAAGGCTACTGGAGATATTCCAGGTGAGTGTTCTTACGAGTCTATGTCTAAGAAAAATTACAAAGGTAAGACACTTAAAATAAATACACATGCTGTTCCAGTTATGGGAGAGCCAACAGCTTTACATGCTGAGCAATTTGCTAAACTTACAGGAGCAAAAGTTGATGTAACACATACACCTGCTGGTGATTTGTATGCAAAAGCTATGGTTCCATTTCAAGCAGGTCAAGCTCCATATGATATAGTTTTTGGATTTTCAAACTTTATTAATGATTGGAAAAGATACCTAGAACCAGTTCCAAAAAAATATGTTGAGATGAAACAAATGCAAGACGTTACGCCATCTCACATTGGTATAGCATCTTGGGATGGTGTTATGTATCAGTTTCCTGTTGATGGTGACAGACATTATTTAAAATACAGAAAAGATGTAATTGACAATCCTAAGTATCAAAAAAAATATAAAGCTGATACTGGTAAAGAGTTAAGAGTCCCACAAACATGGAAAGAGTATGGAGAAATGGCTGCATATTTTAATGGTTGGGACTGGGATGGTGATGGCGAGAAAGAATATGGATCTGCAGAAGTTATGAAAAAAGATGACTTGATGTATGCAGCTTTTTATTCAAGATCTGCCGCTTATTCAAAAAATCCTAAAACTCCAGGTGGTTTTTTCTTTGATTTAAAAACAATGAAACCATTAATTAACAATCCAGGTTTTGTGGAAGCTTTAACCGACTGGGTTGCAGCGACTAAATATGTTCCTCCAGGAGGAATAAACTTTGGTCTAGGTGATGAAATTGGATCATTTGGTGGAGGACAAACTTTGTTTAGTTTTTCATGGGATGATGCATTTGTTGCTGCTATGCAACCTGATAGCCCAATTAACAATAAAGTTGGTGCAGCTCAATTACCAGGTGCAATGAAAGTTTGGAATAGAACAACTAACTCTTGGGATGAAGGATTTAACCAAGCTCCTTTCTTTGTATGGGGATGGGCGGTTGGTGTTGCTAAGAAAAGTAAAGAAAAAGAGATGGCTTTTGATTACTTATGTTTCTTTGCAAACGAAGCAAATCACCAAGCCGACATAGGTATTGGTCGTTTCGGAGTTAACCCATTTAGAAATGATGACTTTAAAGCAGATGTTTGGACTCAAATTGGTTGGGATAAAGATATTGCTCAATCATATGTTGATACCTTAGCTCAAATGGAGGAAAGTAAAAATAGAGTTTTCCCTTTGAGAGTTCCAGGTACATTTGAGTTTAATGCTGCATTAGCTACAGCTGCAGCAAAAGCTTTAGCTGGACAGTTATCACCACAAGCTGCCTTAGATGAAGCTGCAAAGCAGTGGGAAGATATACTTAATAGAGTAGGAAAAGATAATGTAAGAAAAGCTTACTCTGTTGGTGTAGCAATGGAAGATAACAAGCTTTAAAAAAACTTTGTGGCCGTCTTAACGACGGCCACAACTAACAAAATCCAAAAATTATAATTATGAATTTTAAGCACAAGTATGTTTTTTTATTTCCTGGCTTATTTGTGCTTATAGGAATACTCATATTTCCAATTATTTTTACTATCAGATTAAGTTTATCAGGCTGGAATAGTTATACACCTGAAATGAATTTCATAGGAATTACAAATTATATTAGACTTTTTACTGATGACCCAAGATTTTGGGAGTCTTTTTTTAGACTGAGTTTTTTATCAGTTACCACTGTTATTCTTCAGTACATTATTGGTTTTGCATTAGCGCTTATAGTTTGGAGAGAAATTAAATTTAAACGATTCTTCAGAGTTATTTTTTTAATTCCTATGATGACTACGCCTGTCATTATGACAGTAATTTGGAGAACGTTTTTTCATGAGTCCCTAGGTCCTGTGAATGATCTTTTGGGAAACTTAGGAGTAGAGCCTATATTATGGCTCAGTGATCCAGTTATTGCTAAATTCACTGTAATTATTGTTGAAGTTTGGCAGTGGACCCCATTTATGTTTTTATTGTTACTTGCAGGTTTATTATCTCTGCCCAAAGAACCTTTTTTAGCTGCAGCCATAGATGGTGCAAGTCCTTTTAGAAAGTTTGTATATGTTACATTTCCATTAATGGCTCCAATCTCAATTGGGGCAATTATTATTAGATTAATTGAAGCCTCAAAGATAATGGATACAGTTTTTGTATTGACTTCTGGAGGACCAGGTACTGCAACAGAGACCTCAAGTTTTTATATATACATTAAAGGTTTAAGGGAATTTCAAATGGGATATGCCGCAACACTTTCTTTTACGTATTTAGTTATAATGATCATAAGTCTAACAATCATAGCAAAAGTTTTAACAAAATTAATGATTAAAGAATAATGGAAAAACTCTACAAATTTTTAAAATATACTTTCATTATTCTCTGGACAGTTTTTATTGTGGCTCCTTTTCTGTGGGCTATTTCTACTTCTTTTAAAGATTTCCAGTCAGTAAATAGCAAGGTTACTTATATTCCCTGGTTAGATTTTGAGCCAACACTTGAAGGATGGCGTGTATTAGTTAAGTCACCTGCTAGAGGTGGAGTGGATATTGTTGAACCTTACTTTAATAGTCTTTTTGTAACATGCACTGCAAGTTTAATAAGTATAGTCTTAGGAACTTTGGCAGCTTATGCTCTATCAAGATTTACTTTTAAAGCTGGTTTTGTGAGAAATAACGATATTACTTTCTTTTTTATATCACAAAGAATAATGCCGCCGATTGTTTTATCAATACCCTTCTTTATATTTTTAAGTACGATCGGATTATTAGACAGTTTAATAGGACTTGTAGTAGTTTATATAGTTCTATTAATGCCTATAGCAGTTTGGATTATGGTAGATTTTTTTAACAGAGTTCCGAAAGAGTTAGATGAAACTGCATTGATAGACGGATGCAATCCTTACCAGGCATTCTATAAAGTTGTGCTGCCAAACTCTATACCAGGATTAATTGTTGCGGGTATGTTTTGTATTATATTTGGTTGGATAGATTTTTTCTTTGCATTTATTTTAACATTTACAGAAGTACAGTTATTACCTGTAAAAGTTGTAGCACTTAATTCCTCAATCACACCGTGGTGGAGCTTATCAGCATCTGCCTTAATATCGGTTGCGCCTTTAATCATCGTCGCTTTTGTTGTTGAGAGATATTTATCTAAAGGAAATTTGTCTGGAGCATTAAAATAATGAATTTAATCGGAGAAAATATAACTTACAAACCAGATGATCAGTTTCATTTAAACGATGTTTCATTTAATTTTAAAAAAGGAAATTTGTATACTATATTAGGAAGAACTTTATCTGGAAAAACTACATTTTTAAAAACAATCGCTGGTCTATTAAACCCCGATAGTGGAAATTTATCATTTGAAGATAATGATTTTATTAAAATACCTGTGTGGGAAAGAAATGTAGCAATGGTTTATCAACAATTTATAAATTATCCTCATCTAAATGTTTATGACAATATAATTTTCCCCCTTAAACAAAGGAAAATAAGCGAAGACCAAATAAAGAAGGATGTAGAAGAAGCGCTTAAAACTGTAGGGCTAGTCGGTTTCGAAAATAGGAAAATTCAAGAATTATCAGGAGGACAACAGCAAAGAGTTGCTTTAGCAAGATCTTTAGCAAAAAAAGCAAAAATTCTATTACTTGATGAACCTTTGGTTAATTTAGATTACAAATTAAGAGAACAATTAAGAGAGGAATTTAAAAGAATATTCACACAAGGTTTATCTGAAGATACTATTTTAATCTACTCTACTACTGATCCGCAGGAAGTCATGGAATTAAATGGTGAGGTGATAGTTTTAGATGAGGGTAAAGTTTTACAAAAAGGACCTGCAAAAGAAATTTTTGAAAATCCTAGAACTTTAAAGGTGGCTGAAATTTCAAATGATCCACCAATGAATATTTTGAAGGGAACAAAAAGTTCTGAAAAATTGAATTTTGAAAATATTTTAATTAAATCTCCTCCACACTTTAAAAATTTAAGCGATCAAAGTTATAATTTTGGAATTAGAGCCTCAGAAATAAAATTAGATAATCAAGGTGAAGAATTTGAAATTGAACTCGCTGAAATTAGTGGTTCAGAAACTTTATTGCATTTAAAAAAGGGAGAGTCGAATGTGATAGCTCTTATTGAAGAAGTTATGAATTTTAAAATTCACGAAAAAGTAAAAATTAAATTTAATGAAAATAAATTATATGCTTTTGATCAAAATGAAGAATTAGTTTCTTCACCTTATGGAGTATCTCATGGCTAAAATTGAGTTGTCAAATATTTCTCATACTTATAATCCAAACGACACTAATCCAACTTATGCACTTAATCCGTTTTCTATGACTTGGGAAAATGGAAAAAGATACGCAATTTTAGGGCCATCTGGTTGTGGAAAAACTACAATGTTAAATATCGTTTCAGGATTAGTGAAACCATCGAAAGGAAAAATTTTATTTGATGAAAATGATGTTACAGACCTCATAACGGAAGAGAGAAATATAGCTCAAGTCTTTCAATTTCCAGTTATTTATAACACCATGACAGTTTATGATAATTTAGCTTTTCCATTAAGATGTAGAAATTTTTCAGATCAAAAAATTGAAGAAAGGGTTAAATCAGTTTCAGACACTCTTAGATTGTCATCTTTTCTAAAGTCTCCAGCAAGAAAACTAACTGCCGACCAAAAGCAACTCATATCTCTTGGAAGAGGATTAGTAAGAGAGGATGTTGCGGGTGTTTTGATGGATGAACCATTAACCGTAATTGATCCAGATTTAAAATTTAGATTAAGAAGAAATTTAAAAGAAATTAATGAACAATACAAAACAACATTAGTTTATGTCACCCACGATCAAAATGAAGCAATGACATTTGCTGACAATATCATTGTGATGGATCAAGGTGAAATAGTTCAAGTAGGACTTCCAAAAGACTTATTTGAAAAACCAAGAACCACTTTTGTTGGATATTTTATTGGCTCCCCAGCTATGAATTTGTTTAATTCTCAAATTCTTTCAGATAATTCATTAAAGTTTAATAATGATACTATTAAAACACGAACTGACTTGTCAAAAATTAAAAACAAGGATGTAAAATTAGGAATACGATCAGAATTTATTAAAATTGCAACTGATGAAAAAGAAAACGTTGTTAGTGTTAAAGTAACAAGAGTTGAAGATCTTGGAAACTATAAATTGATTACTGCTAAAATGGGAGATTTTACAATTAAATCAAAAGTAACCAGAGAGACAGAAATACCAAGCCAGGATGTTAAACTTCATATACCCGCAGAGAAATGCTGCGTGTATGAGAATAATAAATTAATCTAAAACTAAGTATTAATCAAAAGTATTTTCAATTTAAACGTTGATGTGGTTAACTGAAATATTATTTATAAAATAAATGATAGATATTTTTTCTTTAAAAGTTGAGGAAATCGCTTTGAAAATTAAAAACGTACAGCTGACTTCGGTTGAAGTATGTGAAAAGTATATTGAAAAAATTAACAAGTTTGAAAAAGATTTAAAAGCATGGGTATATTTTGATGAAAAGCTTTTACTAGAAAAAGCTGCAGAGGCTGACGAATACAGACAATCAGGAAAACCGATAGGACCATTGCACGGTATTCCTATAGCAATAAAGGATATTGTTGGAACAGTTGATATGCCAACAGAATGTGGAACAGTAATTAAGAAAGAAAAATCTTTTTCACAAAATGCAGAAATTATTGATTTGCTTTTAGCGGCCGGAGCAATTGTAATGGGTAAAACTGCAACTGCTGAGTTTGCTTATCTTGGTCCACCTAAAACAACTAATCCACATGATCACTCTAGAACTCCAGGCGGTTCATCGAGTGGTTCTGCTGCTGCTGTTGCATCATTTATGGCACCTCTTTCAATAGGATCTCAAACAGGTGGTTCAGTTATAAGACCTGCATCTTACTGTGGAGTTGTTGGATATAAACCAACTTATGGACTAATTTCAAGAAATGGAGTTCTTAAAACTTCAGAAAAACTAGATCACATTGGTATGTTTGGTAAAACAGTTGAAGATGTAGCACTTCTTGCAAAAGTTTTAATTAAAAAAGATAAATTTGATAGTGCAACTGTTGACTATTCAGCTGATGGTTTGCTTGAGGAAACCAAAAAAGGTCCACTCTTTGAACCAAAATTTATTTTTTATAAAACAGACTATTGGAAAAATGTTGAAAAAAAATCTAGAGAAGCTTTTGAATATTTTGTTAAATCTTTTAAAAATAATATCGAAATTTTTGATGCACCATCTTATTTTAAAGATATTCATAAATACCATCAGATTATTTATGAAACAGATTTGGCAAATAATTTTGGACTATATTATAAAAAGTATAAAAAAGAATTATCTAAACCTATGCAGGATGCGATTGTAAATGGCAACAATCATTCAGCAAAAGATTATGCCAAAGCCATAGATTTTATGAAGACAAGTTATGAGTTTCATGAAGAAGTATTTAAAGAGTATCATGGGGTATTGTCACCTTCTAGCCCCGGTGTTGCCCCAAAAAGTTTAAAGAGCACTGGCTCTGCAGAATTCAATAGGGTGTGGTCTTATTTAGGTACTCCATGCATTTCACTCCCTCTGTTAAAAGGAGAAAGTGAAATGCCATTAGGTGTTCAGTTAATTGGTGCAAAATTTAATGATCATAAATTTTTAGGTTTAGCTAATTGGTTAGAAAAAAAAGCTAATAATTAACATTTAAATACTACTTCAGATTGTATTTAAGACCTCTGTTACCTTTTTAAACTAGACTCTTTAGAATAATTATAATTAAATCCTGCCAGTTAATTAACTAAGAGGAGAAAAAATGATTAAAGAAAAAAAATCATTGAAGGGTAAATCACCTTCAAGACGTAAATTCTTTAAGGCTGCTGCTGCGACTGGTGTTGCTGCTGTAGCTGCATCATCTTTAGCTGCTCCAGCCGTTGCCAAAGAAAGAATTGAAGCTTCTATGGTAGCTACATGGGGAAGAGATTTCCCAGGTCTAGGAACTGGTGCGCAAAGATTTGCTCAAAGAATTATAGACATGAGTGATGGAAGAATTCAAGTCACTTACTATGCAGCAAACGAAAGGGTTAAAGCGTTTGACTCATTTGATGAAGTTGCTTCAGGTAACTCGCAAATGTACCACGCTGCTGACTACTACTGGGTTAAAAAAGACCCAGCTTGGGGTTACTTTACAGCCGTACCTTTCGGTTTCACTTACACTGAAATGAACGCATGGATTAGATTCGCTGGTGGTCAAGAATTATGGGATGAACTATCAGACAAATTTGGTCTAAAAAACTTTATGTGTGGAAGCACAGGAGTTCAAATGGGTGGATGGTTTAACAAGAAAATTAGAAGCCCTAATGACTTCAAAGGTCTTAAAATGCGTATGCCTGGATTAGGTGGACAAGTTATCGGTAAACTTGGAGGATCTCCAGTTTCACTTCCTGGTGGACAAATTTACGAAAACCTTGTTTCTGGTGCAATTGATGCAACAGAGTGGGTAGGTCCATGGAATGATGAAGCTATGAAATTCCAAGAAGCTGCTAAATACTACTACTATCCTGGAATGCACGAGCCAGGATCTATGTTAGCATGTGGTACTAACAAATCTTGGTTTACAAGCTTATCAAAATCAGATCAGCTATTAATTGAAGCTGCAGCTGCGATGGAAAATGACGTTATGATGTCAGAGTACAATGCTAAAAATGGTGCTGCACTTGCAAGATTGATAAACGATCATGGTGTTAAACTAGAGAAGTTTAGCGACAAAGTTTACGATGGTTTTGCTAAAGCTGCTAATGAAGTATTTGAGGAAACAAGAGCAAGTAGTGATCTCGCAGAGAGAGTACATACAAGTTTCTTGAAGGCTAGAAAAGACATTGGTTCTTGGACGAACTTGTCTGATTCACCTTACATTTCTCAAAGAAACAGAGCATTAGGAATGTAATCTAACTAAATTTAGTTATTAAAGGGCCCTTAATTGGGCCCTTTTTTTTAAAACAAAATCGAGTATTACTTAGGTATTTTAAAATACTATGGTGGCAAAAAATTCAAATCTATCTCTATATATCAGAATAATCAGTTATTCAGTTTTAGCTTTTACTTTAGCTTTTCTGATTAATAATGTTTTAACAGTTTGGAGTGATTGGCCAGGAATAAAAAAAATTTTTTCACATTATGAGATGTTTGGATTTAAGAAAAAAGCTCTAGAGGGATCTGATTTAAATTATGGTTACATACAAATTGGATTATATTTAATTTGCATTGCTGCAGTCGTTTTTTATGTTTTTAAAACATATAGCCAAACTTTGGAGCAAGATTCAAAAATTTTATCAAGATTTTCAGCATATCTTGTTAGATCATCATTTTGGGCAGTATTTTTAGTTGGCGTAGCTGACTTTGTTATATCTTTTATGGTTGTTGAAAGATTATGGGAAGTAGTCTTCAGTCCTGAAGTTAAAGCATTGATGGTTAAGGCCCCTGTAAGAATTACGTACATTCACTTTCCAATAATATTAATTTCTTTCGTAATTGGATATTTTACGAAATCAGTTGGTTTTATTTGGCTAGCGGTATTGGTTGTTGTAAGTGAATTCGTAATTGTATTATCCAGATTTATATTTTCATATGAACAAGCATTCCAAGGGGATCTAGTTAGATTTTGGTATGCTGCACTTTATTTATTTGCTAGTGCATATGCATTAATTCATGAAGGTCACGTAAGAGTTGACGTACTCTATTCTTCATTTAGTGAAAAAAAGAAGGCATGGACAAATATGGTTGGATCGGCAGTACTAGGAGTACCACTTACATTAATAGTTATATTTTTAGGTCTAAATGGAAAAGCCAGCATTATAAATGGTCCTGTTGTAGCTTTTGAAGTTACACAACAAGGTTCTAATGGTCTTTATCTTTTATATTTGATGGCTGTTTATCTAGCTGTATTTGCTGTTACGATGTTAATTCAATTTACTAGCTATTTTATGGAAAGTAGTCACAAAATTTTAAAAGGTGTCAAAAATTAAATTATGGAAACTTTCTTTTTAGCTGTTTTAGTTGTGATAATGATTGTTGCTCTTGCATCGGGTTACCCGGTTGCTTTTGCATTACCTGGTTCAGCTATAATTGCTATTGGTTTAGCCGCATTTTTTGGCTACATGTTCGAGGGAGACTCCAGTGCTTATTTTGCTGTAGATGGACCTATAGAATGGCTCGTTGCTGGTATTACAAATTTTAGGAGTAATTACTGGGATGTAGAAACAGATACTTTGATTGCTATTCCTTTATTTATATTCATGGGAATTATGCTTCAAAAATCAAAAATTGCCGAAGACTTGTTAATAACTATGGGCCAATTATTTGGACCAATTCCAGGTGGTTTAGGAATTTCTGTTATATTTGTTGGAGCTCTATTAGCAGCAACGACTGGTATCGTTGGAGCAACTGTAATTGCGATGGGACTAATCTCGTTACCAACGATGTTAAATAACAAGTATGACAGACAACTTGCTAGTGGAATAGTTTGTTCATCAGGAACATTAGGTCAAATTATTCCTCCATCAATTGTTTTAATTATTATTGCTGACCAGTTGGCAAGTGCATCTGATGTTGCAAACAACTTAAGACAAAATGATTATAAAGCCTTGACTGGTGAATTTAATATGCCAGGTGAATTTAGAGTAGGTTCATCAAGTGCAGGTGATATGTTCTTAGGAGCACTTTTACCAGGCCTTGTCTTAGTTGCTCTTTATATGATCTATGTGTTTATTTTTGCTAGAATAAAGAAAGGTGTTGCACCACCAGTTCCATTTAAAGGAAATTTTGATTTAAAATTTTGGTTACGAGTAGTTGTAATTATCATACCACCACTTGCATTAATATTCGCTGTATTAGGTTCAATTTTAATGGGTATTGCTACTGTAAATCAAGCAGGTTCAATTGGAGCAATTGGTGCCACTTTGATGGCTGGTTATAGATTATATGAAGGAAAGAAAAGTGCGTTCTATCCTTTAATTTTAATTATTGGATCTCTAATTCCAATCACATTCTTTGCATCAAATTATGAATTAAATGTAAAAAATTTAGAGGAAAGAGATTTAAGCGCAATCTTTATTACTGCTTTCTTTGTGGTCACACTTGTATACGGAGTAGGTTGGAGTTTTTGGAGAACTTTTAAAACAGAAAATGTTTTAAAAGAAGTTGTAACAGAAACTTGCGTAACTACTTCAATGGTATTTATTATTCTTTTAGGAGCGGCAATGCTTACTTCAGGATTTAGAGCTTTTGGGGGAGAAGAATTAGTAAGAGACTTTTTACAAGATTTACCGGGAGGTTTTTGGACACAATTTGTTGTTGTGATGATTGTAATTTTCTTGCTAGGATTTTTCCTAGACTTTATTGAAATTGCAGTTGTTGTTGTCCCAATAATTGCACCAATATTATTGGCTGAAACTGGGGCTAACGTCACAGCCGTTTGGTTAGGAGTTATGATTGGTGTTAACTTGCAAACTTCCTTCCTAACACCGCCATTTGGATTTGCACTCTTTTATTTAAAAGGTGTAGCTCCCAAAATTGTCAAAACACTTGATATTTGGAAAGGTGTTGTGCCTTTTATCATTCTACAGCTTATAGGATTGGGAATAGTCGGTGCATACCCTAGCTTAGTAAATTATCTGCCAAATAGAGTATATTTAACCTCGAATGTTGCTCCTCCACCAATGAATCCCAAATTACAGTACTGTTTGCAAGAGTACAAATTTGCAAGATTTGATACTAATGGTGAGACAATTAAAAATGCAATATTAAAATTCCAATCCGAGGCACCAACTAATCTGCCAGATGATAAAATGGAAATTTTAGAGGATCATTTTGATAGTGCATTAGGAACTTTTGCATTAGTCGATAAATTAAAAAAAGTTGAGGACGAATACAATGCATATGCTGTTGATTACAGGGATCTACATTTTACTGTGAGAAAAAAGCAAAAGAAAATACTTAAATTAAATAAAAAAATAGAAAAATATAAAGCAGAAATTAGAAATTTAGATGATGACGAATTAGATGAGAAAAATAAAATAGAATTAAGAATTGAGGGTGCAAAACTTGAAATTGAGGAAATTCAAAACTCAATTCCAGAAACTTGGCAAGCTAAGAATTCAGAATTTGACAAAATAAATAAAGCTAAAAATACAACAACAAAAAGATACAGAAGGAATGTAGACGAAGCTTATGATCTACTTGATCAGTTTGCAATGTTCATAAACGACGGAGCAAGACTTGAAGAAGTATCAAAGGATATTAAAGAACTTGAGAAATTTATTACAGAGGAAAGCTATACAAATGAATATGAAAATTCAATATCAGTTATGGATGGACTTTTCGATAAACTAAGTGAGATTTCTGGAATGGATGAATTTTTAAATAGTGTAGATGATTTATTATCAATGATAGATTCAGATGAAGTTGATCCTATGGAAGTTAGAGCGAAATCAAAAGAAGTTATAGAACTTTTTAATAAAGAAGTTAGATGGAGAGCAGATGCCAAACAAAATTTGATGCCTAAACTTGAAGAATATAACAATCAAATTAAAGAAACTATTGGTTTAAGATTGCAGTCAAAATTAACTAAAGAACAGGCAATATTTGTCTCAAAATGTAACTCTATTCATAGAGATATTTCATTAAACTTTTAGTTATTTAGTTATTTTATCTATTGAATCTGACCTATTGTATAAACCAAGCTTTTCCGCTTTCAACTTAAGCTCATTATTTTTTAATTTTAATGTTGAGGTATCAACATTTAATTTGTTTCCAACCTCAATAATTGAACCAATAATAGGATCTATTTCCAATGGTCTCTTAGCGTATAAATCTTGTGTAGTAGATGGTTTATGACCAACTATTGAAATTGCAGCATTAATTCTGTGATCAATTGATACATTAAATTTTACTCCTATTTTTTCTCCTACATTTTTGCATTCTTCCATCATCTTTCTAACCACATTCAATAAATCTTTATCCTTACCTATTTCATCTAAAGATTTATTATACAAGGCGCTAATAATATTGAATGAACAATTACCCCATAATTTTATCCATATTTCATCTCTTAAATTATTCTTTTGAGGAACTTTGAGTCCACCTTCAATCAACAAATTTGCAATTTTTTTTAATCTTTCAGATTTAATTCCATCTGGTTCTCCCATGGAAAGACGTTCACCATAATTATGTTTAATTACTCCAGGTTCAATTATTTCACACGCTGGATAAACAACACATCCTATAGCTTTCTCAGGTTTAATTGTATTCCAAATTTTACCGCTGGGATCTACACTCTCAATGTGTTTATCATCTAATTCAGTACCTGTCTTAGCTTTATAAAAATACCACCAGGGAAGTCCATTTACTGCTGAAATGATAGCTGTTTTATCATGTATAATTTTTTTTAGAGAATCGGCAATGTTTGTAATTCCATGTGCTTTTATTGATATAAATATATAATCTTGAACATCTAAGTTTTTGACATCATCGGTTACTCTCACTTTATAATTTTCTACTTTTTCATTTTTTATGAATGTAAGCCCATTTTTTTCTATAGCTTCTTTATGTGGTCCTCTTGCAACTAAAGAAACATCTACATCAGTTTTTTTAAGGCAAGCTGCAATATACCCACCTATCGAACCTGCACCAAAGATACAAACTTTAGTCATTAATTATTGAGTCCAAAATTTTTTGCTAAAATATTTCTTTGTAATTTTCCTGTAGCGCCTTTTGGTATCTCATTTACAAAGAAAATCTTCTTTGGAATTTTAAATTTTGCAAGTTTATCTTTCGCATAATTTTTCACATCCTCTTCGGAACAGATTTTTCCATCTTTAACTATGATTGCTGTAGCTATATCCTCACCCAACATTTCATCATTATACCCAAAACAAACCGCTTGTTCGATTGATGGATGGTCCATCAAAACATTATCCACCTCTAATGGAGAAATTTTTTCACCACCTTTGTTTATTATTTCTTTAAGTCTTCCAGATATTTTTAAATATCCATCATCATCAAAATAACCTTGATCACCAGTCCTAAACCAACCATTTACAAAACTATTTTTATTAGCTTCAGGATTGTTTTCATAACCTAAGGTAACATTCGGCCCTTTAATACACACCTCTCCTTCTAAGCCTTTTTCTAATTGTTTTCCTCTTTCATCCATAATGCATACATCAGGACCAGCAGGTATACCAACAAAGCCAGGTTTTTGTTTTTTAGGTGGCAAAGGGTTTGATGTCATTTGGTGAGTTGCCTCTGTCATCCCATAAGCTTCTATTACTGGACATTCAAAAGTTTTATTTAATTTTTCAAACACTGCTGGTGGTAAAGATGCAGAAGATGATCTTAAAAATCTAAGTTTTAAACTTTTAGCAATTTCCAAATTTTTATCCGCTCTCATTAATATGGCTTGATGCATAGTTGGAACACCAGAGTACCATGTTATTTTTTCTGATTTTGCTAAATCTAAAAATTTCAAAGCATTAAATCCACTACTAGCACATACAGACGCACCAACTTTCATTGAAGATGCCAAAACTGCTATTAAACCATGAATGTGAAATAAGGGCATTATATTTAGGCAATGATCATTTTCATCAAGATTTAAACTCGATGAAATGTTTTCAGAGGACGAGAAAATGTTTTTATTTGATAAAGGTACAATCTTTGGCCGCGATGTAGTTCCAGATGTATGAAGTACCAAAGATTCATCCTCCTCATTAGGAAGTTCAAAGTTTTTAGTATTTTTAAACAAATCAAACATACCGCTTGGTGTATTCTCTATAGTTTTAATTTCACATACTGGGATTTTTAGTTTCTTTGCAACTTCCACAGCTGGATTTTTTGAGTTAGGCTCAACAATTAAAATTTTTGGTTTTAAATCACCTAAGTAAAATTCAAATTCTTCTGCTTTATAATTAGGGTTTAAAGGCGCTGCCGACATATAGCTTGATATTGCTAAAAAGCTTGTAGCCATATATGGGCCGTTAGGTAAAACAATTGCCGCTCTATCTTTATTGGAAATATCATTTGCTGCCAATTGGCTTGATATATTGTTAATTAATAATTTTAACTCATTATAATAAAGTGGTGGATGGCTTGTTGAAGTAATTGCTATATTATTATTATTTTGATGTTCAATAATATTTTTTACTATTTTTTTCATTTAAATTAATAACCTTTTGCGTAGCCATCTTTTCTAGGATCTGATCCACCAATTAAATTACCATTTTTTCGGTCAATGCTAATTGCTTGGCCACCACCATGAGTTTCATCAATATATTCAACGTTATGTCCTATTTCTTTTAATCCTTGCATTACATCTTTAGAAACAGTTCTTTCTAATTTGTAAATATTATTAAAATGAAAAGCTCTTGGAAAACTTATAGCTTGTTGTGGTGAAAGATTAAAATCTAATATACTATTTAAAACATGTACTTGTCCTACAGGCTGGTACTGACCACCCATTACACCATAACTAAGTACTTGGTCTCCATTTTTGTCTATTACCATCCCCGGTATAATAGTATGTAAGGGTCTCTTTAAACCCTCTATACAATTAGGATGATCTTCTTCCACTCTGAAATTTGTTCCTCTATTATGTAAAATTATTCCCGTTTTTTCCGTTGTTATTGCTGAGCCAAATGCATAACAAACTGAATTAATTATTGAAACTGTATTCAGATCTTTATCTACAACAGTTAAATAAACTGTTTCTGGGTGATTTGGAATATTTAAATCACCAACCTCTGAACATTTGTTTAAAGATATTTTATTAGCAATCTCGTCTACTGTTTCTTCTGATAAGATTTTATCGAGATTTAAATTTATAAAATCTGGATCTCCTAAATTTTCTTCTTTAATTTTATATGCTTGTTTTGTTACCTCAGCTTCTAAGTGGAATCTTTCAATACTGTCAAATTTATAATTTTCTATTTTTAATTTTTGTAACAATTTCATCATAATTAAAACTGTAACTCCAGGCCCATTTGGAGGACATTGGTGAATATCTATATCTCTATATTCAGAAGATATAGTTTTAGATTTTATTGTTTTTTGTTTTGAGAAGTCCTCAAGTGTATGAAGACCACCAAGTCTATTTAACGTATTAACAATATCTTCAGCTATGGGACCGCTGTAAAATTCAGAAATACCTTTTTTTGAAATTGATTCTAGTGTTGTTGCAAGTGGTTCTGATTTTCTTATTTCTCCAACTTTATAACTTCTTCCGTTATTTAAGATTAATTTTTTTGAATTCTGGTCTTCAGTTAGTTTTTTTAAACTTTTATTCCATGCATTTGCTACAACTTTTGTAACTTTAAAGCCATCTCTTGCTATATTTATTGCAGGGATAAATAGTTCTTCAAAATCAAGTTTGCCGAAGTCATCATGAATTTTTTTCCACGCATCAACAGCCCCAGGTATTGTTACAGAGTGAGGGCTAGTAAGACCTATTTTGTCAATATTTTTACTTCTAAAAAAATTATAATTTGCTTTTTCTGGAGCTATTCCTGACCCATTGTATGAAACAGGATCTTTCCCCTCCATTTTAACTATTGCAAAGCAGTCACCACCAATGCTAGTAGCATTTGGTTCTACTACAGAAAGAATTATTGATGCAGTAATTGCAGCGTCTACTGCATTTCCACCTTTTTTTAAAATATTTAATGCCTCCTCGGTCGCCAAAGGATGTGATGTAGCAGCTATTCCATTTGAACAAACTGCATCATTTTCTTTTGTTGATTTATGATTCATAGTAGTCATTTATTTCAAAAAATATAAATGATTAATAAAGTAAATAAAAGCATTATCATATTTTGTGTTTTTGCTTTCGGATTTTTATTATCCAATTTGGTTAGATCTATAACCGCAACTTTAACTCCTGTTCTTACTTTGGAATTTGACTTGACCGCAGGAAATCTGGGATTATTGGCAGGAGGATATTTTATTGGCTTTTCTTTAATGCAAATTCCTGTAGGGCTTTTGTTAGATAAAATTGGCCCAAAAAAGGTAATTGGTTATTTTTTAATAATAGCATTGATTGGAACAATATCATTTGCACTTGCAAAAAGTTTTACTGGATTGTTTGTTTCCAGAATATTTATTGGCGTAGGCGTTAGCGCTTGTATGATGGGACCTCTTACTGGATATAGAGTATGGTTTGCAGAAAAATATCAACAAAGAGCGAATTCCTGGATGTTGATGGTAGCAAATATTGGATTTGTGTCGTCGACTTTGCCTGTTCAAATACTGTTACCATATATCGGATGGAGATGGATTTTTATTTTAATAGCTATACTTATTTTATTTAGTTTAATTTTAATCTTCTTATTAATTCCTAATTGGGAGCAAAAAGAGAGCACCTCAATAAAATCTGAAAAAGAGTCATTAAGCCAAATATGGAAAAATAAATTTTTTATAAGTATGATTCCTCTTGCATTTATTAATTATGGAGGAATTCAAGCAATTCAAACTCTATGGGCTGGTCCATGGATGTTAAATATTACCGGTTATACACCTCTTCAAAGTGCCACAGGATTATTTTGGATAAATATTACTATGTTGATATCATTTTTAATTTGGGGATACGTTTTACCAAAAATTTCAGAATACGGTATTAGCAGTATTAAATTAATTAAATTAGGATTGCCTATAAGTTACTTTTCGTTATTCCTGATTATTTATTTTGGTAATAATGCAGGAGCATTTTTATTTACTTTATACATAATGACATCAATTGTCATTTCTTTAACTCAGCCAGCAATTGCGCTAAACTTTTCAAAGAATTTAGCTGGCAAATCTCTTACTTCTTATAATGTATTTCTTTTTTCTGGAACTTTTTTTATGCAGTGGGGGATAGGATTGGTAATTGATTTATGTAATAATAATGGATTTGACATTGTAAGTAGTTATAGA
>CACIQS010000015.1 GCA_902588855.1 uncultured Pelagibacteraceae bacterium
TATTTATGGTCACAGCACCACTTTTAACAGTAGGTGTTCAGGTTGATCTACCTGAGAGTTCAGCAGATTCTTTGCCTGAGGAAACAGAACCTTTAACACTTTCTATCAATGCTAAAGGTGAAATTTTTATACAAGAATCAAAAGTAGAGTATGACAATATAATTGCTAAAGTTTTAGCTGTTTCAAAAAATAGAACTGACACAAGAATTTATGTAAGAGGCGATAAAACAATAAACTATGGAAGAGTTTTAGAGATAATGGGTTTATTATCTGGATCTGGTTTTACAAAGGTTGCGCTAATCTCTGAGCCTCTTAAACAAAGGTAGTTACAGTGAAGAGTAGTAGTATAGCTATATCCTCAGCTTTACACATATCTTTGGTTATAATTACAGCGCTAAGTTTGCCTTTTCTCTCAAAAAAACCAATAGACCTTCCACCAATAGTTTCAGTTGAATTAATTCAAATAACAGAAGAAACAAATATTCCTTTTGCCCCTAAAGCAAAAAAAATTATTGAAAAAGTAAAAGAAAAAGAAAAAAAACTTGTTTCAGAACAAGCACCACCCAAAAAGGTAAAAAAAACCAAAACCAAGACCGTTGTTTCAGAAAAAAAAAATAAAAAAATAGAAAAACAAAACCCAGAAGCTGTACCATTGCCAGAGAAAGAGGTTAAGAAAATAAAGACCAAAGAGGAAAAAAAACAAAATCCAGAAAAAGTTGATAATGAAGTAAAGCAAGTATCTGAGTTTGAAAAAAAAGATTTATTTGATCCAAATAATATTGCTGCATTGATTGATAAATCAAAAGAAGAAACAGCAGAAATAGTAAAAACAAATAATGATGTTACTCAAGATCAAGTAAGAAATATTGAAAACTCTAAACTTACTTTAAGTGAGGAAGATGCTTTAAAAGCACAAATATTTGGTTGTTGGAGTATACCTTTAGGTTTGCCATATGATGAAAATTTATTAGTTAGAATAAAATTAAAGCTTAAACCAGATGGTTCGGTAACCAAAACTGAGATTTTAGATCATGCTAGAATGAATAAACCTGGGCAAGGTTTCTATAAAGTCTTAGCAGAAAGTGCCTTAAGAGCAGTAAGATTATGTCAACCTTTAAGAGTTCCAGCTTCTGGTTATGAGAGGTGGAAGGAATTACAATTAAATTTTGATGCAAGAGAGATGTTAGGAGGCTAGTATAAAGATTTTATGATTAAAAAATTTATAATTCTTATCTTTATTTTTATTCCAATTAAAGCTTTAGCTTTAATTGAAGTTGATATCACAAGGGGAAACTTAAACCCTCTTCCACTTGCTGTCTCACCATTGTCAATAGATGAAACATCCAGGAAGAATTTTGAGCAGATCTTAGATAAAGATAACATAGGTTCTGAGATATCACTGATTGTTGAAAATAATTTAAGAACTTCAGGTTTATTTAATCCTTTAGATAAAAAGGCATTTTTACAAGCTCCAGATATAGCAAATTTAAAGCCAAGATTTGAGGATTGGAATTTAATTAAAGCTCAAGCTCTTATTACAGGTAAAGTAAATTATATTAATGATAAGTTAAGAGTTGAGTTTAGACTTTGGGATGTGCTTGCTGCAAAAGAAATGATGGCTTTGGCATTTACAACTGTGCCAACAAATTGGAGAAGAGTTGGACATATTATATCAGACAAAGTTTATGAAAGGTTAACAGGTGAAAAAGGATATTTCGATACTAGAATAATTTATGTAGCTGAGGAAGGACCAAAAACACAAAGAATAAAAAAATTAGCTATCATGGATCAAGATGGTGCTAATAATAAATTCCTAACTTTAGGAAATGAACTTGTGCTCACTCCACGTTTTAACCCTGCAAGTCAAATGGTTACTTATTTATCTTATTTTAAAAATATGCCACGAGTTTATCTTTTAGATATTGAAACAGGAACTCAAGAAGTTGTTGGAGATTTTCCTGGAATGACGTTTGCTCCTAGATTTTCACCTGATGGAAAAAAAATAATCATGAGTTTTGCAAAAGATGGTAAGTCAGATATTTATACAATGAATTTAGAAACCCGTTTAGTTGAGAGAATAACAAATCATCCTTCAATTGATACATCACCTTCATATTCGCCAGACGGAAAATATATAACTTTTAATTCTGATAGAAGTGGTTACCAGCAAATTTATGTGATGAAAAATGACGGGAGCGATGTAAAAAGAATTTCATTTGGAAATGGTTTGTATGGAACACCAGTTTGGTCTCCTAGAGGTGATTTAATTGCATTTACGAAATTACATAAAGGAAAGTTTTATATTGGAGTGATGCGAACAGATGGAACTGGTGAAAGGTTATTAACAGAGAACTATTATCAAGAGGCTCCATCTTGGTCACCTAATGGAAGAGTTTTAATATTTTATAGAGAAACAAAAACCAATTCTAAAGGTGAAGGTTTTTCTGCTAAATTGTGGTCTATTGATTTAACTGGTTATAATGAAAGATTGATCAAAACTGAGACAGACGCATCTGACCCATCTTGGTCGTCTTTATTAAGTAATTAATATCAATTTATCCTCGAATAAGATGAAATTTCTTGATTTTTTCGGTTGAAACATCTAATTAGTTGTGAAAAAGATAGTATTTGAAAAAGCAGCAAGGAGCAAATTAATGAGATTAAACAAAATTTTAAAAAATGCGTTACTAGTTATTTCTGCTGGAATAATTTTAACAGCATGTGCAACTAAAAAAGAGGTAGCTGTAGAGGCACCGAAAAAAGAAGAAACAAAAAAAGAAGAGACAAAAAAAGAGGAAGTAACTAAAATTGAAAAAATTGCAGGCCAAATGCAAGGTGATGTTTACATTGGAACTGATAGCGTAAAATATTTGGCAGATGGTGTTGCCGACAGAGTATTCTTTGCAACAAACGAATCTATATTAACAACAGCTTCGCGAGAAACTTTAAGAGCTCAAGCTGCTTGGTTAAGAGCAAATTCTAACATTACTGTAGTCTTAGAGGGTCACGCAGACGAGAGAGGAACAAGGGAATATAACTTAGCACTAGGCGAAAGAAGAGCTAATGCTGCCAAAGATTATTTAATGACTTATGGCGTTTCATCTGACAGAATTACAGTAATCAGTTATGGTAAAGAGAGACCAGTTGATTCAGGTTCAAATCCATTAGCTTGGTCGAAAAATAGAAGATCAGTAACTGTTAAAGCAAACTAAAGAATTTTTAAAAAAAGACCCTAAAAGTTTTCGGATTTTTAGGGTCTTTTTTTTGCCTTTATATAATCATATAAAAAACTAATGAGATCACTCTTCAGGTCAGTTTTATTTAGTTTAATATTAATATTAAATTTTCTTTTTTCAGGAAATGCTTACTCAGATAATCACAATATTTATGAAATCTTAGATTTAATTAAAAAGGACTTAAAAACTCTTGAAAGAGCTGTTTACTCAGGTTCAATTGAAATTGAGGGAAATTCAAATAATGAGACGGTATCAAATCTTGATAATAACTCCGAAGATGTCTTGACAAGGCATTTGCTAAAGTTATCAGAGGTAGAGGAGCAGTTTAGAGAACTTACTAATAAGTTTGAGGAAATTAATTTTAAGCTTGATAAACTTTCAAATAGAGTATCCAAGCTACAGTCTGATAATCAGATAAGGTTTCAAGATATAGAAAATGATTTAAGTTCTGTTAATGTAATCGACAGCAATCAACAATTGAGTTCTGCACCTAAAATTGAAAAGCAAATACTTCCTGGAAGCTCACAGCCACAAGACTTAGGCACAATTTCTTATAAAGATATGGAAACTACAGAGAAGAACCAACAAATTCAATCGGTTGATACAACGGCTTCTATTGTAGAAGAAGCTTTTCAAGCAGAAGATAAAATTTTACCAATAGATTTAACTCCAAAAGAACAATATGAATTTGCAACTAGCTTTTTAAAAGTTGGAGATTACAGCACAGCTGAAAGAGCTTTTAGAGAATTTGTCTTATCAAACCCTGAAGATGAATTGGCGGGTAGCGCTCAATATTGGTATGCTGAAACTTTTAGGATAAGACAACTTTATACCGATGCAGCTTCAGCTTATCTTGAAGGATATCAAAAATATCCAAAAGGTAAGAAAGCTCCAATAAATCTTTTAAAACTTGGGGTTTCAATGGTACAAATTGGTGAAAAAGATCAGGGTTGCAAGATGATTAATGGTGTAGAATTACAATATCCAAATGCAAACCAGTCTGTAATACAAAAAGCAAAATATGAGTCTAAAAAATTTGAATGCGTCAAGCAAGATTCATAAACACCTTTTTGGTAAGTTAAAAGATAAAAGAATTTATAAAATCTATAATAAATTTGAAAAAAATTTAAATTTAAATAATAATTTTACAGTTGCTGTATCAGGAGGCGCTGATAGCCTTGCTTTAGCTTTTTTCTCCAAAATTTATTCAATTAAAAAATCTTTGAAAGTTAAATATTTTCTAGTTGATCATAAACTGAGAGCCAATTCATCTGTGGAAGCTTTATTTGTAAAAAACCTTTTAAAGGATTTTTCTATTGATTTAGATATTTTAAGATGGAATGGGAAAAAGCCCAAAAGTAATATTCAATCTCTTGCAAGAAAAAAAAGATACAATATTTTGATAAATCAATCAAAAAAGCATAAAATTAATCATATTTTATTTGGTCATCATGAAGATGATGTGTATGAAAATTTTTTTATAAGGCTTTTAAGGGGCAGTGGTTTAAAAGGTATCGTATCTTTAGACAAAAAAACTTCAATTAAGAAAGTAAATATTTTAAGACCTTTAATTCAAATTGAAAAAAAGGATTTAATCTACATTTCTAAAAAAGTGTTTAATAAATATGTAGAGGACCCATCAAATAAAAATGAAATTTTTACAAGAGTAAGAATAAGAAATTTAATTAAAAATCTTGAGAAAGAAGGTTTAGATAAAAATAAATTTAAATTATCAATTCAGAAATTAAAAAGTGTTGACCAATCAATCCAGTTCTTTTGTGAAAAAAACTTGAGAGAAAATTCGATTATTTATGAAAATAAAGTTGTTTTGAACGAAGATTTTTTTAATTTTCCTCAAGAAGTTTTGTTCAGGTCATTTTCACAGATCTTACAGCTAGTCGGAAAAAGATACTTTCCACCTAGGGGTAAAAAAATTGTCAATATTTTAGAAAATCTAAAAAATAAGATTAATTTTAAAACTACACTTGGAAATTGTGTTATAAAAAAAATTAATAGAACTGTGATTGTACATAAAGAGCGTTAATATCGTGAAATTTGCAGTTATTTTGTCACTTGTTTAATTTGCAATAATTCTTATCTTAATGTCATGAATTTAAAAAATCTTGCTATGTGGGGAATAATAGTTTTCCTAACTATTGGTCTTTATAATATGTTTAAAAATCCTCAATCAAATATAAGAGGTGGAAATCAAATAATATTTTCAGATTTTTTAACTTCAGTTGAAAATGGAGAAATTCTAAAGGTAGAGATACAAGGAAACAATATCAAAGGTGTTTACTCAAATGGAAACTCCTTCTCTACTTATGCCCCAAATGATCCTAACTTAATAGAAAAATTATCAGATAAAGGTGTGAGCATTTCTGCAGCTCCATTAGAAGAAAAAATGCCTTCATTATTTGGTGTATTACTTTCTTGGTTTCCCATGCTTTTATTAATCGCCGTATGGATCTTTTTTATGCGTCAGATGCAAGGTGGAAAAGGTGGAGCGATGGGATTTGGCAAGTCAAAAGCCAAAATGATGAATGAGCTTAAAGGCAAAGTAACATTCAATGATGTTGCTGGAGTAGAAGAGGCAAAAGAAGAGGTAGAAGAAATTGTTGAATTTTTAAAAGATCCTAAAAAATTTAGTAACCACACAATTATTAGAGAATACCAACTTTTAATATGGGGAAAGCTTAGGCCATCTTCTGGCAGGATAGAAACATTTATTACTCGTAGTTCAAAAAATAGACAACTTATGGAAGTGAGCCGTTCAAAAGGTAAGAAAGCAATTACAAACTATAAAACAATTGAAATTTTTGAAAATAAAAAAATACCAACATTGAGTTTAATCGAATGCAAATTAGAAACTGGTAGAACCCATCAAATCAGAGTACACATGAACTATAAAGGGAATAGTTTAGTTGGTGATGATAAATATAAAAAAAAATATAAAAAATTGAAAAATGTCGACTTTAATGTTCAAAATTCAATTACAAATTTAGAAAGACAATTTTTACATGCAAAGACTTTAGGCTTTGTTCATCCTAGAACTCAAAAAGAGATGATTTTTACCTCAATTTTGCCCCAAGAACTAAATAATATCTTAAAAATGCTTAGAAACACTGAAGAATAAATTATTGAAAAATAGGTATAATTAACTAAATAAACTCTGCTATGAGTATAACTATGAGTAACAATCTTCCTACGCTATCCAATGAGGGTGGTCTTTCTGCATACTTAGAGCAGATCAAAAAGTTTCCAATGTTGGCTGCAGAAGAAGAATATATGTTGGCAAAAAATTGGAAAACAACTGGAAATATTAAAGCTGCTGAAAAACTAGTAACTAGTCACTTAAGATTAGTTGCAAAAATTGCAATGGGATACAAAGGTTATGGTCTGCCAATTAATGAAATGATTTCAGAAGGAAATGTTGGTCTGATGCAAGCTGTTAAAAAATTTGAACCAGAGAAAGGATTTAGATTGGCAACTTATGCTATGTGGTGGATTAAAGCATCTATTCAAGAATATATTTTAAGATCTTGGAGTCTTGTAAAAATTGGAACAACAACTGCTCAAAAAAAATTATTTTTCAATTTAAAAAAAATTAAAAACCAAATATCCCCAGAAACTGAAGGTGATTTAAGAGATGAACACGTAAACCATATTGCTAATAAACTTGATGTAAGTAAAGAAGAAGTTGTTTCAATGAACCGAAGACTTTCTGGAAAAGAGTTTTCGCTAAATGCTCAAGTTGGAGAGGATGGTGATGAATGGCAAGACTGGCTAGTAGATAAAGAGCTTGATCATGATTTAAAATTTGCTCAACACGAAGAGATGGAGCAAAGAAAAGATTTGTTAAAAGACTCTATTTCTGTGCTTAATGATAGGGAAAGAGAGATATTGTATTCAAGAAGACTAAATGATGATCCAACAACTTTGGAAGATTTAAGTAAAAAATATAAAATCAGTAGAGAAAGAGTTAGACAAATAGAAAATAAAGCATTTGAAAAACTTCAAAAACAAATGCTTCTTCTTGCTAAATCAAAAAATTTACTACCAGCAAATTAAGTTTCAAAAGGATTTTCAATTAAAATTGTATCGTCTCTTTCAGGACTAGTAGAAACGCTAGATATTTTTGCTCCAATAAAATCTTCTACTGCAAAAATATATTTTTTTGCATTATCAGGTAAAGAGTCCATATTTTTAATTCCACTAGTTGATACCTTCCAGCCTGGAAAAGATTTATAAATTGGTTTTATTTTAATTTGATCTTCTACAGCAGCAGGTAAATAATCTAATTTTTCTCCATCGAGTTCATAAGCAACACACATTTTAATTTCATCCAATTCATCAAGTACGTCCAATTTTGTTAAAGCTATACCATCTATACCTGAAATTTTAATTGTTTGTCTTACTAGAACGCCATCAAACCACCCGCATCTCCTTTTTCTACTTGTAACAGTTCCAAATTCTTTTCCACGTGTACCCAAAAGTTCACCTACTTCATCAATTAGTTCTGTTGGAAAAGGTCCTTCCCCTACTCTTGTTGTATAAGCTTTTGTAATTCCTAAAACATAGTTTATTGAATTAGGACCACAGCCTGTTCCTGTAGCTGCACTCGAGGCAACTGTATTAGATGAAGTTACAAAAGGATAAGTTCCATGATCTACATCAAGCAAAATACCTTGTGCACCTTCAAATAAAATTTTCTTTTTTTGCTTTTTAAATTGATCAATTTTAAGCCACACGGGCTGTGAAAATTTTAATATTTTAGGAGCAATTTTAAGTAAATCAGATTTAAGTTGATCTTTTTCAAAAATTTTTTTTCCAAGTCCTTTTCTGATTGCATTATGGTGTATCAATACAGAATCTAACCTTTGATCTAAATTTTTTTCTGATCTTAAGTCCATAACCCTTATTGATCTTCTTCCTACTTTATCCTCGTAAGCAGGTCCAATTCCTCTTCTAGTAGTTCCTATTTTGCTTTTTCCTGCTGTGTCCTCTCTAATTTCATCCATTTCTCTATGAAAAGGCAAAATCAGATTTGCAGATTCTGATATTATGAAGTTATTTACATCTACTTCTACACCTTTAGATTTAATTTCTTCAATTTCTTCCAATAAAGCCCAAGGATCCACAACAACCCCATTACCAATTATTGATATTTTCCCTTTTCTAACAATACCAGATGGGAGTAATCTCAGCTTATAAGTAACACCATCAATAACAAGAGTATGGCCCGCATTGTGGCCACCTTGAAATCTAATAACTACATCTGCTTGTTCAGATAACCAATCAACAATCTTACCTTTTCCTTCATCGCCCCATTGAGATCCAACAACAACTATATTTTTCATTAATTATATTTTCTATTTACTTTAATAGAAGTGAGATGGTTAATTGGGCCATGACCTTTTCCATAATTTGGGTTTGTTTTAATAGCCGAATTTACATACTTAATTCCAAGCTCACAAGATTTCTTTGCTGGTTTTCCACACGACACAAATGTAGTGACTGCACTTGATAAAGTACAACCTGTACCATGAGTATTATTTGTATTGTAACGCACACTATCAAAAATCTTAATATCCTTGTTATTTACAAAAACGTCTTTAACTATTTTAGTTTTTGAATGTCCACCTTTAATAAGTACATTTTTAGCTCCAAATTCTATAAGCTCATTTGCAGCGTAAATCATATCTTCAACAGATATGATCTTTGTTCCAGTCAAAATTTCAGCTTCAGGGATATTAGGGGTAACAAGTGAAACTTTTTTTAATAGTTCCAATTTTAATATCTTAATTGCTTTATTATCTATTAATTTAGCCCCACCTTTTGCAACCATAACAGGATCTAAAATAATTTTTTTAACTTTAATTAAATTTAATGCTTTAATTACCATCTTGATAACATTAGATGAATGTAGCATTCCTATTTTAATTGCATCAGGCTTAATATCTTTACAAGTAAAAACTATTTGATTGAAAATTTCTTTTGGATTAATGCCAACAATTGATTTTACACCTGTAGTATTTTGAATTGTAACTGCAGTTATAGCTGTCATTGCATAAGAACCTAAAGCTGTCACAGTTTTAATATCAGCTTGTATACCTGCTCCGCCAGATGAATCTGAACCTGCAATAATTAAAATTTTTGAATTTGGTTTCAATTTATCTTATTTTTTTGGATATCATATTTATACATCTGGATAAAAGTATTTTATTATCACTTTCTGCCATCACTCTAATTTTAGACTCTGTTCCTGATTTTCTGACTAAAACTCTTCCCTGACCTTTAATTAATTTTTCAGCGAGTTTTATAATTTTTTTTATTTCAGGTTTGTTAATAATATTTTTATCTTTAACAGTTATATTTTCTAGTAGTTGAGGGGTTTTTTTAAAACTCTGAAAAAATTCACTAGTTTTTTTACCTTTTCTCAGTGCAAAAAGAGCTTCTAAAGCTACAAGCAATCCATCTCCAGTTGTTGCAAATTTACCTAAAATAATATGTCCTGATTGTTCACCGCCTAAATTAAATTTATATTTTTGCATTTTTTCTTTAACATATCTGTCACCTACATTAGCTCTTATAAATTTTATTCCCTTGGATTTAAAATATTTTTCTAATCCATAATTTGACATTAATGTTCCAACAACCCCACCTTTTAGCATTTTTTTATTTTTCCATCTCGTTGCTAAAGCAGCTATGATTTGATCTCCATCTATAATATTACCTTTTTCATCGCACATTATAATTCTGTCAGCATCTCCATCTAAAGAAATACCAATATGAGCTTTATATTTTTTTACAGCTGTTCTGATTTTTCTTGGAAAAGTAGAGCCACAATCTTTATTTATATTTAAACCATTTGGGTTTACGCCTATTGCTATAACTTTAGCACCTAACGATTTTAATAATTCAGGACCTGCTTTATAACCAGCACCATTGGCACAATCTATAACTATTCTTAGTCCCCTTAAATTAAACTCTTTTGTGAAATTTTTTTTTAATATTTTAATATAATTTTTAGTCCCTGTTTCTAATCTTTTGACCCTTCCTAACTTTTCAGGATGAGAGAGATTCTTGGATATTTTTTTATCTATAAGAGCTTCTATTTTTTTTTCTATTTTATCTGACAATTTCATTCCATCAGGTCCAAATAATTTTAGTCCATTATCGTAATGAGGATTGTGAGAAGCTGTAATCATAATACCCATATTTGCCTTCATTTCTTTTGTAAGCATAGCCAATCCATTGGTTGGTAAAGGACCAAAAGTATAAACATGCATACCTGCAGAAGCTAAACCTGAAACAAGCGCAGGTTCGAGTGTATATCCTGATAATCTTGTATCTTTTGCTATAATTGCTGTTTGTTTTTTTTTCTTTTGAGATTTAAAATATGTACCACTAGCCAATCCAAACTTAAAAAACATATCTCCATTTATAAGTTTGCTATTAATGGCTCCTCTTATTCCATCTGTTCCAAAATATTTTTTTGTCATTATTTACTTATTATCTCTTTAAAAACTTTAATTGCTTGCATAACTTCATTAACATCATGAATTCTTAAAATCTGAACTCCTTGCATCATCAAATATAATGAAGACGATATTGTTCCTCCAATCCTAGTATAGCTATCATTTTTTTTAGAAATATCTTTAATAAAACTTTTTCTAGAATTTCCTACAAGTATAGGAAATCCTAATGAATGAAAAATAGAAACATGTCTAATTAAATTCATATTATGTTTCAGTTTTTTTCCAAATCCAATACCAGGATCTAAAATTATATTGTTATGTTTAATTCCTTTAGATTTTAGAAGTTTTATTTTTTCCTCAAAAAAATCATAAATATCCAATAACTCATTCTTATATTTTGGATTTTTTTGCATATTATCTGGTGTTCCAAGTGTGTGCTGAATGACAAAAGGAATTTTGTATTTTTTTAATATGTTTATTGTTTTGGGATCAAAACTTAAACCTGAAACATCATTAATTAGTTTTACTCCTACTTTAATTCCATTTTTCATTATTTCAGATTTTCTAGTATCTAAAGAAATTGGAATTTTTTTTACAATAGATTTTAAAATATCTTCAATTCTATTCCATTCTTCTTCTATATTTACTTCCTTTGAACCTGGTCTTGACGACTCGCCTCCAACATCAATTAAATCTGCACCTTCTTTGTATAATTTAATAGCATGATTTATTCCTTTTTTTTTTGTATTAAACTTTCCTCCATCTGAAAAACTATCAGGAGTAAGATTTAAAACACCTAATATATTTGGAACTTTTTTAAACTCTAAATTAGAAAAATTTTTTTTTTTATTTTTTATTTTTTTAATATCTAAATTAACTTTTTTTTTTAAATCGTTTGGTAAATATTTGATTTGACTTATTGAAATTTTTCTCTTTGATTTTCTTGTTATTATTTCAATATGATCAAAAGATATTTCTTTAATTTGATGTAATGGTATGGTTTTTTTTTTATTAACTAAAATTTTTGACTGATTACCATAATAGAAATTACACACTCTTGTGTAATATCTTTGCATTATAAATTAATGAACAATTTTTGGTTTTAGACCCATGGCACCTAAAGCTGAGTCTTGATCATCTTTTGAGTCTTGATTTTCTAAAATTTTATCTTTTGGATACAAATTTTTATTAATTATATTCTCAATCTCTTCACCTGTTAAAGTTTCGTAAGTGATTAAAGCTTTAGCAATTTTATGTAAATCATCTATTTTATCAGTTAAAATTTTCTTTGCTTGATTATATCCCTCATCCACAAGCTTTCTAATTTCCTTATCAATTTTTTGAGCAACTTCTTCTGAAACTGATTGAGTTTGAGTAACCGATCTACCTAAGAAAACTTCCTCTTGATTTTCTCCATATTCAACTGGGCCCATCTCCTCACTCATACCATATTTAGTTACCATCGCTCTTGCGAGTTGAGTTGCTTGATTTATATCTGAACCACTTCCTCCACCTGCTCCGGTAGATATGTTGTCTTTTCCAAAAATTAATTCTTCTGCAACTCTTCCTCCAAAACAAACTGCCAATCTTGCTTTTAGATACTTGATTGAATATCCATGTTTATCTCTTTCAGGTAAATTCATAACCATTCCAAGCGCCCTTCCTCTTGGGATAATTGTGGCTTTATGAATTGGATCATAACTAGGCATATTAAATGAGACTAAAGCATGGCCGCCTTCGTGATAAGCAGTAAGTTTTTTTTCATCTTCAGTCATAACCATTGATCTTCTTTCAGCACCCATCATTACTTTATCTTTTGCCTCTTCAAACTCTAATAAAGTTACAATTCTTTTATTTTTTCTAGCAGCCAATAAAGCAGCTTCATTTACTAAGTTAGCTAAATCTGCTCCAGAGAAGCCTGGAGTTCCTCTTGCAATAGTTCTTAAATTAACATCTGGTGCCATCTTAATTTTTTTCACATGAACTTTTAGAATTTTTTCTCTTCCAATAATATCCGGATTAGAAACAACTACCTGTCTGTCAAATCTTCCGGGTCTCAATAATGCAGGATCAAGTACATCTGGCCTATTTGTTGCTGCAATTATGATAACTCCTTCATTGGTATCGAAGCCATCCATTTCTACTAATAATTGGTTTAATGTTTGCTCTCTTTCATCATTACCACCACCTAAGCCTGCACCTCTACTTCTTCCAACCGCATCAATCTCGTCAATAAATATAATACAAGGAGAATTTTTTTTACCTTGTTCAAACATATCCCTTACTCTTGATGCACCAACACCAACAAACATTTCAACAAAATCTGAACCTGATATAGTAAAGAAAGGAACTCCTGCTTCACCTGCAATAGCTCTTGCTAATAAAGTTTTTCCTGTACCTGGAGGTCCTACAAGCAAAGCACCTCTTGGTATCTTTCCACCAAGTCTACTAAATTTTTTAGGATCTTTTAAAAATTCAACAATTTCTTCTACCTCTTCTTTTGCCTCTTCTACTCCAGCAACATCATTGAATGTTACTTTGCCTTTAAGCTCATTCATCATTTTGGCTTTTGACTTGCCAAATCCCATCGCTCCACCTTTTCCACCTTGCATCTGACGCATAAAAAAGATCCATACGGCGATTAATAAAAGCATGGGAAACCAAGAAAGTAATACACCAAATAATGAAGGCATTTTTTCTTCTAATGGAGCTGCAGAAATGCTCACACCTTTATCTGATAATTTTTCTATTAAGTTAGGATCATTTGGGGCATAAGTAGAGAAGGAGTTTCCATTTGAGTAAACACCTTTGATATTGTTTCCTTGTATCTCTACCTTTAGAATTTCTCCATTTTCAACTGAAGTTAAAAAATCTGAAAATATTATTTGATTTCCACCTCTTATATTTGATTGAGGATTTTTAAACATATTATAAAGACCAATAGTTAGGAAAACTATTATTCCCCACATAGCAAGATTTTTTAAATTCATGACATTAAGATAAGAATTATTGCAAATTAAACAAGTGACAAAATAACTGCAAATTTCACGATATTAACGCTCTTTATGTACAATCACAGTTCTATTAATTTTTTTTATAACACAATTTCCAAGTGTAGTTTTAAAATTAATCTTATTTTTTAGATTTTCTAAAATATTGACAATTTTTTTACCCCTAGGTGGAAAGTATCTTTTTCCGACTAGCTGTAAGATCTGTGAAAATGACCTGAACAAAACTTCTTGAGGAAAATTAAAAAAATCTTCGTTCAAAACAACTTTATTTTCATAAATAATCGAATTTTCTCTCAAGTTTTTTTCACAAAAGAACTGGATTGATTGGTCAACACTTTTTAATTTCTGAATTGATAATTTAAATTTATTTTTATCTAAACCTTCTTTCTCAAGATTTTTAATTAAATTTCTTATTCTTACTCTTGTAAAAATTTCATTTTTATTTGATGGGTCCTCTACATATTTATTAAACACTTTTTTAGAAATGTAGATTAAATCCTTTTTTTCAATTTGAATTAAAGGTCTTAAAATATTTACTTTCTTAATTGAAGTTTTTTTGTCTAAAGATACGATACCTTTTAAACCACTGCCCCTTAAAAGCCTTATAAAAAAATTTTCATACACATCATCTTCATGATGACCAAATAAAATATGATTAATTTTATGCTTTTTTGATTGATTTATCAAAATATTGTATCTTTTTTTTCTTGCAAGAGATTGAATATTACTTTTGGGCTTTTTCCCATTCCATCTTAAAATATCTAAATCAATAGAAAAATCCTTTAAAAGGTTTTTTACAAATAAAGCTTCCACAGATGAATTGGCTCTCAGTTTATGATCAACTAGAAAATATTTAACTTTCAAAGATTTTTTAATTGAATAAATTTTGGAGAAAAAAGCTAAAGCAAGGCTATCAGCGCCTCCTGATACAGCAACTGTAAAATTATTATTTAAATTTAAATTTTTTTCAAATTTATTATAGATTTTATAAATTCTTTTATCTTTTAACTTACCAAAAAGGTGTTTATGAATCTTGCTTGACGCATTCAAATTTTTTAGACTCATATTTTGCTTTTTGTATTACAGACTGGTTTGCATTTGGATATTGTAATTCTACACCATTAATCATCTTGCAACCCTGATCTTTTTCACCAATTTGTACCATTGAAACCCCAAGTTTTAAAAGATTTATTGGAGCTTTCTTACCTTTTGGATATTTTTGATATCCTTCAAGATAAGCTGAAGCTGCATCGGTATAAAGTTGTCTTATCCTAAAAGTTTCAGCATACCAATATTGAGCGCTACCCGCCAATTCATCTTCAGGGTTTGATAAGACAAATTCTCTAAAAGCTCTTTCAGCTGTGCTGTAATCTCCAACTTTTAAAAAGCTAGTTGCAAATTCATATTGTTCTTTTGGAGTTAAATCTATTGGTAAAATTTTATCTTCTGCTTGAAAAGCTTCTTCTACAATAGAAGCCGTTGTATCAACCGATTGAATTTGTTGGTTCTTCTCTGTAGTTTCCATATCTTTATAAGAAATTGTGCCTAAGTCTTGTGGCTGTGAGCTTCCAGGAAGTATTTGCTTTTCAATTTTAGGTGCAGAACTCAATTGTTGATTGCTGTCGATTACATTAACAGAACTTAAATCATTTTCTATATCTTGAAACCTTATCTGATTATCAGACTGTAGCTTGGATACTCTATTTGAAAGTTTATCAAGCTTAAAATTAATTTCCTCAAACTTATTAGTAAGTTCTCTAAACTGCTCCTCTACCTCTGATAACTTTAGCAAATGCCTTGTCAAGACATCTTCGGAGTTATTATCAAGATTTGATACCGTCTCATTATTTGAATTTCCCTCAATTTCAATTGAACCTGAGTAAACAGCTCTTTCAAGAGTTTTTAAGTCCTTTTTAATTAAATCTAAGATTTCATAAATATTGTGATTATCTGAGTAAGCATTTCCTGAAAAAAGAAAATTTAATATTAATATTAAACTAAATAAAACTGACCTGAAGAGTGATCTCATTAGTTTTTTATATGATTATATAAAGGCAAAAAAAAGACCCTAAAAATCCGAAAACTTTTAGGGTCTTTTTTTAAAAATTCTTTAGTTTGCTTTAACAGTTACTGATCTTCTATTTTTCGACCAAGCTAATGGATTTGAACCTGAATCAACTGGTCTCTCTTTACCATAACTGATTACTGTAATTCTGTCAGATGAAACGCCATAAGTCATTAAATAATCTTTGGCAGCATTAGCTCTTCTTTCGCCTAGTGCTAAGTTATATTCCCTTGTTCCTCTCTCGTCTGCGTGACCCTCTAAGACTACAGTAATGTTAGAATTTGCTCTTAACCAAGCAGCTTGAGCTCTTAAAGTTTCTCGCGAAG
This sequence comes from uncultured Pelagibacteraceae bacterium, assembly GCA_902588855.1. GTDB lineage: Bacteria > Pseudomonadota > Alphaproteobacteria > Pelagibacterales > Pelagibacteraceae > Pelagibacter. The sequence goes on from CACIQS010000015.1 coordinate 16,120, forward strand.
CTGTTGTTAATATAGATTCGTTTGTTGCAAAGAATACTCTGTCGGCAACACCATCTGCCAAATATTTTACGCTATCAGTTCCAATGTAAACATCACCTTGCATTTGGCCTGCAATTTTTTCAATTTTAGTTACTTCCTCTTTTTTTGTCTCTTCTTTTTTTGTTTCTTCTTTTTTCGGTGCCTCTACAGCTACCTCTTTTTTAGTTGCACATGCTGTTAAAATTATTCCAGCAGAAATAACTAGTAACGCATTTTTTAAAATTTTGTTTAATCTCATTAATTTGCTCCTTGCTGCTTTTTCAAATACTATCTTTTTCACAACTAATTAGATGTTTCAACCGAAAAAATCAAGAAATTTCATCTTATTCGAGGATAAATTGATATTAATTACTTAATAAAGACGACCAAGATGGGTCAGATGCGTCTGTCTCAGTTTTGATCAATCTTTCATTATAACCAGTTAAATCAATAGACCACAATTTAGCAGAAAAACCTTCACCTTTAGAATTGGTTTTTGTTTCTCTATAAAATATTAAAACTCTTCCATTAGGTGACCAAGATGGAGCCTCTTGATAATAGTTCTCTGTTAATAACCTTTCACCAGTTCCATCTGTTCGCATCACTCCAATATAAAACTTTCCTTTATGTAATTTCGTAAATGCAATTAAATCACCTCTAGGAGACCAAACTGGTGTTCCATACAAACCATTTCCAAATGAAATTCTTTTTACATCGCTCCCGTCATTTTTCATCACATAAATTTGCTGGTAACCACTTCTATCAGAATTAAAAGTTATATATTTTCCGTCTGGCGAATATGAAGGTGATGTATCAATTGAAGGATGATTTGTTATTCTCTCAACTAAACGGGTTTCTAAATTCATTGTATAAATATCTGACTTACCATCTTTTGCAAAACTCATGATTATTTTTTTTCCATCAGGTGAAAATCTAGGAGCAAACGTCATTCCAGGAAAATCTCCAACAACTTCTTGAGTTCCTGTTTCAATATCTAAAAGATAAACTCGTGGCATATTTTTAAAATAAGATAAATAAGTAACCATTTGACTTGCAGGGTTAAAACGTGGAGTGAGCACAAGTTCATTTCCTAAAGTTAGGAATTTATTATTAGCACCATCTTGATCCATGATAGCTAATTTTTTTATTCTTTGTGTTTTTGGTCCTTCCTCAGCTACATAAATTATTCTAGTATCGAAATATCCTTTTTCACCTGTTAACCTTTCATAAACTTTGTCTGATATAATATGTCCAACTCTTCTCCAATTTGTTGGCACAGTTGTAAATGCCAAAGCCATCATTTCTTTTGCAGCAAGCACATCCCAAAGTCTAAACTCAACTCTTAACTTATCATTAATATAATTTACTTTACCTGTAATAAGAGCTTGAGCTTTAATTAAATTCCAATCCTCAAATCTTGGCTTTAAATTTGCTATATCTGGAGCTTGTAAAAATGCCTTTTTATCTAAAGGATTAAATAAACCTGAAGTTCTTAAATTATTTTCAACAATCAGTGATATCTCAGAACCTATGTTATCTTTATCTAAGATCTGCTCAAAATTCTTCCTGGATGTTTCATCTATTGACAATGGTGAGACAGCAAGTGGAAGAGGGTTTAAGTTTCCCCTTGTGATATCAACTTCAATTAAAGCTAAAGCTTTAATTGGAATAAAAATAAAGATAAGAATTATAAATTTTTTAATCATAAAATCTTTATACTAGCCTCCTAACATCTCTCTTGCATCAAAATTTAATTGTAATTCCTTCCACCTCTCATAACCAGAAGCTGGAACTCTTAAAGGTTGACATAATCTTACTGCTCTTAAGGCACTTTCTGCTAAGACTTTATAGAAACCTTGCCCAGGTTTATTCATTCTAGCATGATCTAAAATCTCAGTTTTGGTTACCGAACCATCTGGTTTAAGCTTTAATTTTATTCTAACTAATAAATTTTCATCATATGGCAAACCTAAAGGTATACTCCAACAACCAAATATTTGTGCTTTTAAAGCATCTTCCTCACTTAAAGTAAGTTTAGAGTTTTCAATATTTCTTACTTGATCTTGAGTAACATCATTATTTGTTTTTACTATTTCTGCTGTTTCTTCTTTTGATTTATCAATCAATGCAGCAATATTATTTGGATCAAATAAATCTTTTTTTTCAAACTCAGATACTTGCTTTACTTCATTATCAACTTTTTCTGGATTTTGTTTTTTTTCCTCTTTGGTCTTTATTTTCTTAACCTCTTTCTCTGGCAATGGTACAGCTTCTGGGTTTTGTTTTTCTATTTTTTTATTTTTTTTTTCTGAAACAACGGTCTTGGTTTTGGTTTTTTTTACCTTTTTGGGTGGTGCTTGTTCTGAAACAAGTTTTTTTTCTTTTTCTTTTACTTTTTCAATAATTTTTTTTGCTTTAGGGGCAAAAGGAATATTTGTTTCTTCTGTTATTTGAATTAATTCAACTGAAACTATTGGTGGAAGGTCTATTGGTTTTTTTGAGAGAAAAGGCAAACTTAGCGCTGTAATTATAACCAAAGATATGTGTAAAGCTGAGGATATAGCTATACTACTACTCTTCACTGTAACTACCTTTGTTTAAGAGGCTCAGAGATTAGCGCAACCTTTGTAAAACCAGATCCAGATAATAAACCCATTATCTCTAAAACTCTTCCATAGTTTATTGTTTTATCGCCTCTTACATAAATTCTTGTGTCAGTTCTATTTTTTGAAACAGCTAAAACTTTAGCAATTATATTGTCATACTCTACTTTTGATTCTTGTATAAAAATTTCACCTTTAGCATTGATAGAAAGTGTTAAAGGTTCTGTTTCCTCAGGCAAAGAATCTGCTGAACTCTCAGGTAGATCAACCTGAACACCTACTGTTAAAAGTGGTGCTGTGACCATAAATA
>CACIQS010000016.1 GCA_902588855.1 uncultured Pelagibacteraceae bacterium
CATTCAATACAGCTTTGTTTACTTGGTATGGAATAGAAGTAATTACCAATCTATCTCTTCCATTTTTTAATGTTTCTATAGATACCTCGCCTCTAATTTTAAATGAGCCTCTTCCATTATTGTAACCTTGTTTAATTATATCTTTACCAATTATTACTCCTCCGGTTGGAAAATCTGGTCCTGGGATATGTTTCATTAATTCTTTTATTTTAATATCTTTGTTGTCTATTAAGGCTAATGTACCATCAATTATCTCACCAAGATTATGAGGAGGTATGCTAGTTGCCATCCCAACTGCTATACCCCCTGCACCATTAACTAATAAATTTGGGAATTGTGCAGGTAATACGCTAGGTTCTTTTTCTGTTTCATCGTAATTACTTTTAAAACTAATTGTATTTTTTTCGATATCATCAATTAAATATTGAGAAACTTTTGATAATCTTGTTTCAGTGTACCTCATAGCAGCTGCTGGATCACCATCAATAGATCCAAAATTACCTTGCCCTTGAACTAAAGGTAAGCTCATAGAAAAATCTTGCACCATCCTAACTAAAGCATCATATACAGATTGGTCACCATGAGGGTGATATTTACCAATTACATCCCCGACTATTCTTGCTGATTTTCTGAATTGTTTAGACCAATCATAACCACCTTTATACATTGCATAAAGAATTCTTCTATGAACCGGTTTTAATCCATCTCTTACATCAGGTAACGCACGACTTACAATAACACTCATTGCATAAGATAAATAAGACGAGCTCATCTCGTCATGCATAGAGATTAGATTAATATTTTTATCTTTTGGTTCTTCAGTTTTTTGCATAGAAATTAAAATGGTATTTCGTCATCCATATCATTTGACACTTGAGAAGAATCCTCAATATTATTTTGTTGAGTTGTGTCATTCTGAATTCCACCACCTATATTTCCTCCACCTAACATTGTTAGTGAAGAATTATATCCTTGTATTACAATTTCTGTTGAATACTTATCTTGACCAGATTGTTCATCTTTCCATTTACGTGTTGTAAGCTGACCTTCTACATAAATTTGAGCACCTTTTTTTAAATATTGCTGAACAACATTTACTAATCCTTCATTGAATACAACTATACGGTGCCATTCAGTTTTTTCTTTTCTTTCACCAGTATTTTTATCTTTCCACGTCTGGCTGGTTGCAAGACTAAGTCTGGCTACACTCTTACCATTTACCATTTGTTTAATTTCTGGATCTGCGCCCAAACGACCAATTAATAATACTTTATTTAAACTTCCAGCCATAATATTTACTATTTGTTAAATTAATTAATAAGATTTATATCACAATTCTTCTGAATATTAATTTTATTGACTCAAAGCAACTAAAAATATGATGAAAAAGATAGTTATAAAGGGCGCTAAAGAACACAATTTGAAGAATGTGACCGTAGAGATTCCAAAAGATAAATTTGTTGTCATAACAGGTTTGTCTGGGTCAGGAAAATCTTCATTAGCTTTTGACACTATCTATGCTGAAGGTCAAAGAAGGTACGTAGAAAGCTTATCTGCTTATGCTCGTCAGTTTTTAGATAAAATGAAAAAGCCAAATGTTGATTTAATTGAAGGATTAAGTCCAGCCATAGCAATTGAACAAAAGAATACTTCAAAAAACCCCAGATCAACTGTTGCAACTGTTACAGAAATTTATGATTATATGAGAGTTCTCTATGCAAGAGCGGGTATTCCCTATTCTCCTTTTACAGGGAAACCAATAACCTCTCAAACAATTACTCAAATTGTTGATTTAATTAAAAAATTACCAAAAAAATCTACAATATATATTTATGCACCTGTAGTTAGAGGCCGTAAGGGTGAATATAAAAAAGATATTTTAAGCTATAAGAGACGTGGATTTAGAAAAATAAAAATTGATAACGTTTTATACGATATAGAAAAATCTCCTAACCTTGATAAAAAATTAAAGCACGATATTTCAATTCTAGTAGATAGAATTGTACTTAATTCAAAACTTGGAAATAGATTAGCTGAAAGTGTAGAGTCAGCTGTAAATTTAGCTAATGGATTAGTTTTTGTTGAATATGAAGATGAAACGCTTCCTCAAAAATTTAGAAAAATTGAAAAATTAATTTATTCTACAAAGTTTGCTTGTCCAGAAAGTGGTTTTACTATTGAAGAGATAGAACCAAGATTGTTTTCATTTAATAGTCCGTATGGAGCGTGTGAAGAATGTGAAGGTATAGGAATGAAGTTAAATGTAGATCCAAATTTAGTAGTTCCAGATGAACGTAAAAGTTTAGCAGATGGAGCCATTGAGCCATGGGCTAAATCGACAACTTTATATTATGCACAAACATTGGCTTCACTTGCTAAACATTATGAGTTTTCTCTTGATGAAAAATGGAAAAAACTTCCAAAAAAAATAAAAGATATAATTTTGTATGGTTCTGATGAGGATGAAATTAAATTTAACTATGATGATGGATACGAAAAATATTCTTATAAAAAAACTTTTGAGGGAGTAATCAATAATTTAGAAAGACGTTTTTTGGAATCTGATAGTGAGTGGAAAAGAGAAGCAATAGCCGAATACCAATCTGATACTGCCTGTGAAGCTTGTAATGGTGACAGACTTAAAGAGGAAGCTTTGTGTGTAAAAATAAATGATCTTAATATTAGTGAGGTTACCAAAAAATCAATACATGATGCCGCTGAATGGTTTAAAAGCTTAGAAAATAATTTAGATAAAAGGCAATTCAAAATTGCAGAGCATGTACTAAAAGAAATAAATGAAAGATTAAATTTCTTACTTAATGTTGGTTTGGATTACTTAACACTTTCAAGAGAGTCTGGAACATTATCAGGTGGAGAAGCTCAAAGAATTAGGCTGGCATCACAAATCGGATCAGGTTTGACTGGAGTTTTATATGTTTTAGATGAACCATCAATTGGTTTACATCAAAAAGATAATGTTAAATTAATAAATGCATTAAAAAGATTAAGAGATCTAGGAAATACGGTAATTGTTGTTGAGCATGATACTGAAACTATGGAAAACGCAGATCATATTATTGATCTTGGACCTGAGGCTGGAACAAATGGTGGTGAAATAACCGCTCAGGGAACTTATGATGAGATTAAAAAGGATAAGAACAGTATAACTGGACAATATCTAGCTAATAAGCAAAAGATAGAAATTCCTAAAACAAGACGATTAGCAAAAAACGGAAGATTTGTTGAAATCAATGGTGCCAGTGGAAATAATTTAAATAATGTTAATCTTAGAATTCCTACTGGAACATTCACTTGTGTAACAGGAGTTTCAGGTAGCGGTAAATCTACATTAGTATTACAAACATTGTTTCATGCATTAAATTTAACCCTTAATAACAAAGCTAGAAAAACTCCTAAAGCTTTCAAAGGTTACAAGGGTGTAGAATTAATTGATAAAATTATTGATATCGATCAATCCCCTATTGGTAGAACTCCAAGATCTAATCCAGCAACATATACAGGAGCTTTTGGTCCTATAAGAGATTGGTTTACCAGTTTACCAGAATCTAAAACAAGAGGTTATAAGCCAGGAAGATTTTCGTTTAATGTTAAAGGTGGTAGATGTGAAGCTTGTGAAGGTGATGGTGTTATTACTTATGAAATGCACTTTCTACCAGATGTATATATTCAATGCGATGAGTGCAAAGGGACAAGATACAATAGAGAAACTTTAGAAATTAAGTTTAAAGGGAAAAGTATAGCAGATGTTTTAGATATGTCTGTTGATGAAGGTTGTGAATATTTTGAAAATATATCTAATATCAAAACAAAATTATTAACCTTAAAAAAAGTTGGACTTGGTTACATTAAGATTGGACAACAAGCTACTACTCTATCTGGTGGTGAAGCACAAAGAATTAAACTAGCCAAAGAATTATCGAAAAGATCAACTGGTAGAACAATGTACATACTAGACGAACCAACAACTGGTTTGCATCAACATGATATTAAAAAATTACTAGAAATCCTTCACACTTTTGTAAAACTAGGAAATACTGTTGTAGTAATTGAACATAATTTAGATGTAATTAAAACAGCTGATTACATAGTTGATATGGGACCTGAAGGAGGTGTTAAAGGTGGTCAAATTGTTGCAGAGGGTAAACCTGAGGAAGTTTGTAAAGTAAAAGAAAGCTACACAGGACAGTTTCTAAAACCGCTTTTAAACTAGATATAAAAACTTAAAAATAATCTAAAATTAGTGTATAAATAATAAGAATCATGAGCAATCTATTAGCATCACTATCTAAAACAATTCACGCATCACTAGCATTAGCAATTATATTGTTTTTTGGTCTATCTTTCTTAAACGATGGTATAGCTATTGATACTCTTTTCTGGAGCTGGTTATTTAGATACATTCATGTTGTCGTTGCAATAATGTGGATAGGATTATTATGGTATTTTAATTTTGTTCAAATTCCTAATATGGGAAAAATACCGGATGAACAGAAACCAGCTATTGGAAAAGTGATTGCTCCAGCTGCATTATTTTATTTTAGATGGGCAGCTGCATTTACTGTTTTATCAGGTTTAATTCTGGCTTTATTAAATGGATATCTGCATGATGCAATGACTTTAAGCATTGGTTCTGGTGTTCCAAAACATACAGCCATAGGCATTGGTATGTGGTTAGGAATTATAATGGCATTTAATGTTTGGTTTGTAATTTGGCCAAATCAAAAAAGAGCTTTAGGAATAGTTGAAGCTGATCCAGAAACAAAAGCTAAGTCTGCTAAGACAGCAATGTTATTTTCAAGAACAAATACATTATTATCTCTACCAATGTTGTTAACAATGGTAATTGCACAAAATTTATATTAAACCGTTTTATTATCGTCTTCTCTTAAAACTGTTTTCTGCGAAACCCTTAATCTGACTAAAACTGTATTTGCTATATAAATAGAAGAATAGGTACCAAATACAACACCAAGTATCATCGCTAAAGAAAATCCTTTTAAAATTTCGCCACCAAAAAAGAATATTGCCAGTAGAGCCAATAAAGTCGTAGCTGAAGTAATTATCGTTCTTGATAAAGTTTCGTTGATTGAAATATTTGTTAATTCAAAAATTTTGATATCAGAATATTTTCTTAAATTTTCTCTAACACGATCAAAAATTACAACAGTATCGTTCATTGAATAACCAACTATAGTTAGAACAGCTGCAATAATTGACAAATTAATCTCAAGACTGAATAATGAAAAAATTCCCAAAGTAACTATTACATCGTGAAATAAAGCTAAAATAGCACCCAAACTAAATTGCCATTCAAAACGTATCCAAATATAAATAAGCATCACTGCTAAAGATAAGGAAATAGCTATTACACCAGCTTTAAGCAATTCAGCACTAACCTTAGGTCCTACATTTTCAACTCTTCTAAAGTCATAATTGCTCCCAAAAGAACTATCTAAATTCTTTTTGATTTCTTCAATTATATTTTTTTTATTATCTTTGTTTTCAAATTTAATTAGAAAGTCAGTATCATTTCCAAATTTTTTAACAGAAACATCGCCTAAATCCATTTGATTAAACTTATCTCTTAAAGAACTTACGTTGATCTTACTATCTGATGACCTTAATTCAATTAATGTTCCACCTTTAAAGTCAATACCATAATTTAAACCTTTAAATATTAATAATAAAAGAGAAGCTGTAATTAATAATATAGATAATATATTAAATTGATTATAGTATTTGTTAAAAGCTATCATTAGATTAATTTTTCCTTATTTTTATTTCTTATTACATAAAGACTAGTGAACAGTCTTGCTATAAAATAAACAGAAAATAGAGTTGTAAATATTCCAACACCCAAGGTAACCGCAAATCCTTTTACTGGTCCAGATCCCATAAAAAATAAAATTATAGCAGCCAATAATGTAGTAATATTTGCATCAATAATTGCTGTTCTTGACTTTGTGTAACCTCCATCGAAAGCTAGAATATTACTACTTTCACCTTTTAACTCTTCTTTAATTCTTTCAAAAATTAAAACATTTGCATCAACTGCCATTCCTACAGTTAAAATTATCCCAGCAATACCAGGAAGAGTTAAAGTTGCTTCAAATAAAGTTAAAATCCCAAGTAATAAAAATAAATTTATTATTAATGTTACGTTGGTGATTAATCCAAAAACTTTGTATTTCACAAACATAAAAATAATAACTAATAAAAAACCTATAGCTAAAGCAATCATACCTGCATTAATCGAGTCTTGTCCTAAATCAGGTCCAACGGTTCTTTCCTCTATGATTTCTAATGGAGCAGGCAAAGCTCCAGATCTTAATAATAAAGCTAAATCTGTTGCAGTTTGAAAAGTAAACCCACCACTTATTTGTCCAGATCCACTTGCTATTGTATCTCTAACAATTGGTGCACTAATTATTTTTCCATCCAAAACAATAGCTAATTGCTTGCCTATACCTGTTGATGTTGCTTTACCAAATCTTTTGGCACCTACTCTATCTAAAGTAAATGAAACAATAGTTTGATTTGTCTGAGTATCCATTTTTGGTTGAGCATCTAATAGATTTTCTCCACTAATGATTATTCTTTTACTTACTGTTGCTTCCTCCAATCCATCTTCAAATTTTAACTTATCAACACCAAATCTGTCACTTTCGTCATTTGTTACAAATCTAAAAGTTAAATTTGCAGTTTTTCCTAAAAGAGATTTAATTCTTTGTGGATCATCCAAACCAGGAAGTTCAACTAAAATTCTATCATTACCTCGTTTTAAAATATTGGGTTCATTTGTTCCAACTTCGTCTACCCTTCTTCTAACAATCTCTATAGCCTGATCTTGCGATGAATTTTTAAGATTAATTACACCTTGTCTTGAAAAACTTACTTTTAAATTAATACCAGTATCTTCAATATCGAGTTGATGTGATTTAAACCTTGGGTAATAAGGATTTAGATCACTATTCTCATCTTGAAATACATCTATTACTGCTTGCTTGTCTAAATCAGCAACATTAAAAAAAATATTTTGATTATCAATTTTAATATTATTAACTTTGATGTTCTTCTCTTTAAAATAATTTCTAATAGTGGTTGTTAAATTTTGTAATTTTTGTTCAATTACAGGTTCATTATCAATTTCAAGTAGAAGGTATGAACCACCTTGTAAATCTAAACCAAGATTTATTTTTTTATCAAAAAAACTATCATCAAACTTAAATAAATTTGATGATGCTATTAAGATAAATAATAAAGAAAATATAGTTACAAATAAGATTCTTAGTTTAGAAAAATAAAGCACTTATCTAAATTGATTATTTCTTAACTTCTGGAGTATTGTTTAAGAGACTTTGAATACCTGTTGCTTTAACTATTTCAACTTTGACATTCTCAGCTATTTCAACTTCTACTTTGTCATTATCAATTAATCTTTCCACTCTTCCTGTGATACCACCAGAAGTGACTACTTTATCACCTCTCTTTAATCCTTCTACCATTGCTTTATGCTCTTTAACTTTTTTTTGCTGTGGTCTTATTAAGAAAAAATAAAAAATAACAAAAATTAAAATTAACGGTATAAATTGACCTATTCCTGAACCTTCCATAAATCTCCTTTAAATTATGGCATTCTTATACCATCTAACTGATTAAAACAACTTTAATTGTTGGAAATCAATTCCATATTGTTCATATAAGGTCTTAGAACTTTAGGAACTATAATAGAACCATCTTTTTGTTGATAGTTTTCCATAATTGCAATCAGAGTTCTTCCAACAGCCAAACCGCTTCCATTTAAAGTACCAGCAAAAACATTTTCCTTATTTTTATTTTTATATCTAGCCTTCATCCTCTGAGCTTGAAAGGTCGAACAAGATGAACAAGAAGATATTTCTCTATATTTGTTTTCAGACGGTAACCATACTTCAATGTCATAGGTCTTCTCTGCACTAAATCCCATATCTCCCGAACACAAAATTACCTTTCGGTAAGGTAATTCTAATTTGTCAAGTATATCAGTAGCACAATTTGTCATTCTTTCTAATTCTTCTAGACATTTTTCATTTTCAACAATACTTACCATTTCGACTTTATAAAATTGATGCTGTCTAATCATACCTCTTGTATCTTTTCCGTAACTTCCAGCTTCTTTTCTAAAGCAAGGTGTTGAAGCAACAAATCTCATTGGTAAATTATCAAGATCAATCATTTTGTCTTTGACAATATTGGTTAAGATCACCTCAGCTGTTGGGATTAAAAATTTTCTATCAGATCCTTCATCAAATTTGATTTCAAACTGATCATTTTCAAATTTTGGTAGCTGTCCAGTGCCATACATTGTGCTTTCTGATGCCATTAAAGGTGGTGATATTTCTTGATAACCATTTTGATGAATATGCGTATCAAGCATAAAATTTGATATTGCTCTTTCTAATAGAGCTAATTTATCTTTTACAAAAACAAATCTTGATCCAGTAGTTTTTGTAGCCAAATCAAAATCAAGCATATTTAGTTTTTCACCTAATTCATAATGTGTTTTAGGTTCAAATTCTAAATTAGGTATCTCTCCTGATTTTAATATTTCTTTATTATCATTTTCATCTTTACCGTTTGGAACATCTTCATGTGGTATATTGGGCATGCTAGACAACAAACTATCGAGATCAAACTTAATTTGTTTTTGATCTTCTACAATTTTATCAAGTTCCTTACTTATTTCCTTAGATTTTTTAAATAAACTTTCATCTTTGGATTTAGAAATATCTTTTTTCTCTTTTTCTAAACTTTCTTTTTTTTGTATTAAATCTCTATTTTGTTCATCCAATTTTTGAATCTTTTCAAAATCGACATTTATATTTCTTTTTTCAAGTGATTTTTGAAATTTAGAAAAATCTTTTCGTATTTCTTTAATGTTATGCATCTTCTTTTTGTAAGTTTTTGTTTTCTATAAATTTTACTGAAAATATTGATAATTCATACAGAATTAATAAAGGTATTGCTAAACCTATTTGAGTTATTGGATCAGGTGGTGTTAACAATGCAGCTGCTGCAAATATAATAACAACAACATATTTTCTTCTCTCTTTTAAAAATTGACTATCAACTATACCAATTCTAGCTAATAAACTTAAAACAACAGGTAACTGAAAGCTAATACCGAATGCAAAAATTAATTTCATGACTAGAGATAAATATTCATTCACTTTAGCCTCTAATTGAATTGGTAAATTTGTAGAAAGACCTGTGCTTTCAAATGAAAGAAAAAATTTAATCGCAAGAGGCATTATCAAATAATAAACTAGCATGCCTCCTAAAAAAAATAATACAGGTGTTAATATAAGGTAAGGCAGAATTGCTACCTTTTCATGTTTGTACAAACCAGGGGCAATAAATTTCCAAATTTGCATCAAAATAAAAGGACATGTAACAAAAAAGGCAGTGAAAAATGATACTTTCAAATATGTTAAAAAGGTTTCTTGTAAAGCAGTAAATATCAATCTTCGATCAGATCCATCTTCTTTCACAGCTTTTGCGAATGGATCAACAAGAAAGCCATAAATATGTTCAGCAAATAAGTAACAAATTACAAAAAAAATAAATAAAAAGATAAAGCTATTTATTAACCTTTTTCTTAACTCTGTTAGGTGGCTTACAAATCCACCTTCCTGATCTTCATTGCTCATCTTTTTTAATTTCTTTTTTTATTTCATTATCAATTTTTTCTTCATCTATATCTAGATTTGAAACTTCATTTTGAATTTTATTTACATACCTTTTGGCAGACCCAATCAAAGAACCTGCTTTCTTTAACATTACTGGAAAATCTTTAGGACCAAGAACTATTATAGCAATAGCAACAACAATTAAAATTTCAAACCAACCGATAGTAGGCATTTAAATTAATTTTTGTTATCCGAGTCTTTGTTATCGTCAGATATATTTTTTGGCTCTGTATCGTCAGTCACATCTGACGCCATTCCTTTTTTAAAACTTTTAATACCTTTAGCTACATCACCCATTAAGCTTGAAATTTTTCCTCTTCCAAACAATAAAACAACCAATATAACTACAATAGCTATTTGCCAAATTCCTATGCTCATAAAAAACTTATAACCTTTTTAAGGAAATTTTGAAAGTTACTTTTTTGTTAATCTTTGTCTTCTGGATCTAGAGTGCTATTTAACATTTCATCTATATTGGAATAAATATCCTCTTTTTTCTCTTCTTGCTTTTCCTTATAAAATTTTCCAGTTCCAAAAATAGCATTATCAACACTCGAACTATCAATTAAACCAGCAGCACCCAATTCATCGATTGTAGGAAGATCAGATATTTTTTGTATGTTAAAATGACTTAAAAAATCATCAGTAGTAATGTATTGAATTGGTCTACCTGGAACATCTTTTCTACCACCTGGTTTCACCCAATTCAATTCCATTAAAATCTCTAAAGTGTTAGTGCCAAAAGCAACTCCCCTTATTTCCTCTATCTCAGCTCTGGTAACTGGTTGATGATAAACAATTATAGCTAATGTTTCTACGGCAGCTCTAGATAGTTTCTTTTCAACAGTTTTTTCTTGGGACATCAAACTTGATAGATTTGAAGATGTTCTAAAGGACCACTTATCTTTTATACAAATTAAATTAATTCCCCTGTTTAAATACTCTTGTCTTAATTTTTCTAAAGACTCTGGAACGTTACCTCTTTTAGATACTTTACTTTCTATAGTATCAACATCTAAAGGCTCAGCTGCTGCAAAAATAATTGCTTCTATTTCTTTATCTAAATCAGATAATTTTGATGGAAATTTTACAATATTATCTTTTGAAGCTTTTGCTTTTTTAATCATTTATTTCCTTTATATAAATTTCATCAAACAATTTATCTTGTTTAATTGATAAATTTCCTTCTTTAACTAATTCTAATGAACCTGCAAAAATTCCAGCCTTACCAGTTTTCTTGTATTTAGAACCACTTTTAAAATTATTTGGAATTAATTCATCCAATTTTTTCCACTCAAATAATTTTCCAAAAAATTCTCTAATAGTTTTAATACCATCTTCTGCTGTAAATACAGGAAGTTTAGGAATATTAATTTTTTGAAAATCCTTAGTCATAATTATTGTTGAGTAAGCTTTCATTAATTCAAATAAACTTAAGTTATATTCTGCGCTATAAATCGATCTTATATTTCCTTTCATTCCTCTGGTTCTTATTTCTCTGCCTAATCTTTTTCTCTTAAGCATTTGTTCAGATAGTAATCTAATCAATTCTAATTTCTTTAGCTGTAATTTTAATTTTTCTGCAACTTCTTGTACTTTAAATTCTTCTTCTGGAGTTCCAGGTAAAAGTAATTTTGACTTTAAATAAGCTAACCATGTTGCCATTAAAAGATATTCAGAAGCAATTTCTAAATTTAAATTTTTTTCATTAGTAATATACTCGTGAAATTGATCTGCTAACTTGGTTATAGATATTTCTTCTAAGTCAACTTTTTGAGCTTTCGCTAAATCTAAGAGAACGTCTAATGGACCATTATAATTATTTATATCAACATTAAATAATTCAGAATCATTGTCAGACATTCAAAGATATTAACTTAAAATTTTATAAAATTGAGATGTTTTTTTAACAACAAAACTATTCACTGGAGGTGAATTTTCCGCCACTATCTTCATTTCCTTCATGTTTCCATTGCAATGAAGAGCTAAATTACAACCTGCGCTGAATAAATTAATAGTATTAAGTTTTAAATCATCGCTTAAGCTCTTCATAGATAAGTCATCTGAAATTAAAATATTTTTAAATCCTATATTTTTTCTAATAATATTTATAATTTTCTTAGAGTGAGTAGCAGTATTATTTTTGTCAATTTTTGAATAGACAAGATGTCCTGTCATAGCAAATAAACATTTTTTATTTTTAAATGTCCAAAAATCATTTTTAAGAAGATATTCATGTGTTTTGTTAATAATTGGTGTTGAGTAATGACTATCAACTTTTGCTAAACCATGACCAGGTATATGCTTCATTACTGTCCCTATTGAGTTATTTTGGAATAATTCAATGCAAATATCTCCTAATTTAGAGACAATTTTTTTATTTTTTGAATAAGATCTATCCCCAATTATTTTGCTTGCACCATTAACTCTAAGATCTAGCACTGGGACAGTGTTGATATTAACACCAATTAAATTCAATAAATAAGAAGTTTTGTCTACAAATAACTTATAAACGATTTTGAATTTTTTTTTATCTTTATTAAACAAATTTCCAAAATATTCAGATGTCATATTATCAAAGGAAATTAAATCTCTTAGTCTATTAACCCTTCCACCTTCTTGATCAATCATGATTGGATATTTGTTATCTTTAAAAATTTTTCTTATACTTGAGGTTAATTTTTTTACTTGATCAAAAGATTTAATATTTCTTGTAAAGAGAATAATTCCCCAAGGTTTATGTTTTTTAAGAAATAGAATTTCATTATTAGATAACTTTGTTGATTTTAAACCAACTATGAAAGATTTTCTTTTACTTATCATTATCTAATAATTTCCAAAAATTAAATTTTTTCTTTTTCTTTTTGTTTATTTGCTTAACATACTCAATTACATTTTGAGTATCATTCTCTAAAACTGGCAAATTTTTGGAATATAATTTTATTTTCTCATCAATATTTTTATGAGATCTGTATGATTTTTTTTTATGTTCATCTGAAAAATAATATTTTCCTGTAAAAAAAATAAATAAAAGTATTACTAAAATGAATATTAAGTACTTTATTTCTTTAAGCATTACATTTGATTAGGTGTATCAACACCCACGATATCCATACCTGTTTTAATAACATTAGAAATAGCCTTCAAAAAGATCAGTTTATCTGGTGACACTGTCTTTTGATCATTAATAAATCTTTTTTCTGGAAATTGTTTTCCTAAATTCCAGTAAGAATGAAATTCAGATGCTAGATCGTATAAGTAAACAGGTATTCTATGTGGTTCTAATTTAGTGCTTGCAGAATCGATACATTTTGGCCACTCAGATAATTTTTTTAATATTTTAATTTCATCATTGGAATACTCAAAATTAAAATCATTTAATTCAATATTTGAATTTAAATCTTTGTTTATATGTCTAAAGACAGATGAAATTCTAGCGTAACAATACTGAACATAATATAATGGATTATCTTTAGATTTTTCTTTGACAGCATCAAAATCAAAATCTAATTCAACATCACTACTTCTGTTAAGCATAATAAATCTTGTTGCATCTTTTCCAACTTCTTCAATCAAGTCATCTACCGTAATATAATCCCCTTTTCTTTTTGACATTTTGAAAGGTTTCTTATTTTTTATTAATTTTACTAACTGACTTATTTTGCAAATTAATTTATCTTTTTTTCCTGAAAGAGCTTCAACAGATGAGGTAATCCGTTTTATATAACCGGCATGATCTGCGCCTAGTATATTGATTAAATAATCAAATTTTCTATCAACTTTATTTTTATGATAGGCAACATCACTTGCAAAATAAGTCCATGTACCATCTGATTTTTGAAGTGCACGATCTTTATCGTCACCAAAGTCAGTAGATTTAAATAATAATTGCTCTCTTTCAACCCAATCCTTGTTATCTTCACCAGCTGGTGCTTTAATTTTTCCTTTATAAATGAAGTTATTTTTTTCTAAAAAATCTATTACACTTTCAACTTCATTATTTAGTACAATACTCTTTTCGCTTACAAAATTATCGTGATTAATACCCAAACTATTTAGATTATTTTTGATAAGCAAAAGCGCTTGCTCAATAGATAAAGCAGTTAATTTATCGTTAATTTCATCAAAATTATCAAAATTAAGACCTGAATTGTTTGAAATAATATTTTTTGCAAAATCAATTAGATAATCTCCAGGATACAAATCAGGATTATCTTTAGGAAATGTCTCATTAAAATGAACTTCTCTAATTCTAAAATAAACTGATTTAGTAAAGTTTATAATTTGGTTACCATAGTCATTTACATAGTATTCTTTTGTAACTTGGTGTTTATTAAAAGTTAAAACATTAGAGATAACATCGCCTAGAATAGCACCTCGACAATGTCCTACATGTAAAGGGCCTGTTGGGTTTGCCGAAACAAACTCTACTAAATAATTATTTTTTTTCTCTTTTTTATTTATTCCAAAACTATCTGCATTATCTGTAATATTTTTAATAAAATTTGACCAATAGAATGGTTTAAATTTAATATTAATAAAACCTGGTTTGGCTATAGATATAGTTTCAATTTGGCTGTCTTTACTTTTAATTTCAGGAGCGAGTTTTTCTGCAAGCTCTAGTGGTGAAGTTTTATTGATTTTTGACAAAACCATCGCAACATTCGTTGAAATATCACAATCAAATTTTGGTGGAGGTATTTCTGCATTAATACCATTAAAACTTTCAGGAATTTCTAGTTGATTATTTTTATTTAAATCAACAATTATAGATTTAATCTTATCTAAATATAATTCAAAAATATTCATTTATTATCTTTATAAAGGTTAATTGCAAATCTATCCGTCATTCCAGATATAAAATCTGAAATAGCTCTATATTTATCTTTAGTCAATTGATCTTTAGACAAAAATTTTCTTGGTTTTGATTTAATTATTTTAAATAATTTCTTAATTATCGATTTACCCTTTTGGTTCTTTAGTAATACTGACTTGTTATCGTACATTTTGTGTCTTAAGAAAGATTTAATTTCTTTTTCTGCATTCTTAATTTGATCAGAAAAACAAACGATTAACTCATTAGATTTAGGTACATCTTTGTAAGATTTTACCTGATACTTTTGGATATTTTTCTGAGTATTATTTAATAAATCTCTAACCATTAGATCAATTGAATCTCTTATAATTTGATAAATTGTAATTTTATAATTTTTACTAGTAATTTTATTCTTATATTTTTTATGAATATTTTTAAAAAAATCTATTTCAACTAATTCTTCCATTTTAAACAGGTTGGCTTTTATTCCGTCTTGAATATCATGATTGTTATATGCAATGTCATCTGAAATAGCTGAAATTTGAGCTTCAAGAGATGGAAATGAATTAAATTTAATTTTACCTTTAAAAGTTTTTATCCCTATTAATTTGTTAACCAAACGAATGTCCTCAACGGGTCCGTTATGCTTAAGAAGACCTTCTAACGTTTCTATAGTTAAGTTTAATCCTTTAAACTTAAAATATTTATTTTCTAAAAACATAACTATTCTTAATGTTTGAAGGTTATGATCAAATCCACCATAATTCTCCATACATTCATGTAAGGCATCTTCTCCAGCATGACCGAACGGAGTGTGGCCTAGATCATGTGCTAAACTTAAAGTTTCAGCTAAATCCTCGTTTAATTTTAAATATTTTGCTATCGATCTTGCTATTTGAGCAACTTCTATTGAGTGAGTAATCCTAGTTCTAAAATGATCTCCTTCAGTATTCACAAATACTTGGGTTTTATGTTTTAACCTTCTAAATGATGCACTATGAATAATACGATCTCTATCTCTTTGAAAAGGAGATCGATATTTTGAATTAGCTTCCTTAATTAGTCTGCCTTTACTTTTGTATACCCCTAACAAAGCGTCTTTTTTCATCCTTTAATTAAAATAATTAAGTATTATATTAGTAATATCAGTGTTGAGACATGATTAAAGAAATTAAATTTACAGATAATGCGTTAAAACAAATAGAAAGTTTGTTAGCAAAAAAAGATAAAGGTTCATTTTTTAGAATCGCAATTAAAGGTGGGGGTTGTTCAGGCTTTCAATACGAATTCACTTTTGAAAAATCAAAACAAGATGACGATCTAAATTATCAAAATATTTTAATTGATAAAACTTCTGCAGATTTACTTAAAGGATCTGAAGTTGATTATGTTTCTGAATTAATAGGTGAGCAGTTTAAAATATCTAACCCACAAACAAAATCTTCTTGTGGTTGTGGTGTTTCTTTTTCACTTTAATGCTAATTTCATCCTGGAATGTCAATTCTGTAAGAGCAAGAATTGAAAATATCAAAAGTTATTTATTAAAATATAAACCAGATATTTTAATGATGCAGGAAATCAAAACTGAGGATGTCAATTTTCCTTATGATGATTTTTCTTCAATGAATTATGAAAGTCACGTATTTGGTCAAAAAAGTTATAATGGTGTAGCAATTATTTCTAAAAATAAATTAAAAAATATTAAAACTGATTTAATTAAAGATAAATTAAAACAATCAAGAATAATTTCTGCTGAATTTGAACATAAGAAAAAAACTATTCAATTAATAAATATATATACTCCAAATGGAAATCCTGTTGATACTGAAAAATATGACTACAAAAAAAATTGGCTTGATCAATTAATCAAACAACTAAAAACTTTATCTAAGAAAAATCCAAATCTAATCCTAGCAGGAGATTTTAATATAATTCCATCAGCAGAAGATGTTTATAATGTAAAAAGTTTTGAGGATGACGCATTATATAGATTAGAAATCAGAAAAAAATTTAGAGAGATGATAAATTTAGGTTTCAACGATGTGTTTAGATATTTTAATGAAGAGAAAGAAGGATATACTTTTTGGGATTATATGAGAGGCGCTTGGCAAAAAAATAATGGAATGAGAATTGATCATTTTTTAGTTTCAAATTCACTAATTGATCAAATTAAAGATATAAATATCAATAAAGATCCTCGTGGAAGAGAAAAACCCTCTGACCATACTCCTATTGAAATTACTTTAGCTTAAAGATTTAATTTTATTAACTAACTCTTCGTTTATATTTCTTGGACCAGTGTCCAATCTATTTTTATGAC
>CACIQS010000017.1 GCA_902588855.1 uncultured Pelagibacteraceae bacterium
AAAATGTTAAGGGAATTTTAATAAATATTTTTGGGGGAATAATGAGATGTGATGTACTCGCACAAGGGGTTGTGGATGCTGCAAAAGAAATAAATATTAGTGTACCTTTGGTAGTTCGTCTTGCAGGAACAAATTTTAAAGAGGGAAAAGAAATTTTAGATAATTCAGGTTTAAAATTAATCTCAGCAGAAAATTTAGATGATGCTGCAAAAAAAATTGTAGAGGCAATTAAATAAATGTCAGTATTAGTTAATAAAAAAACAAAAGTAATCTGTCAGGGTTTTACGGGTGCGCATGGAACTTTCCATTCAGAGCAAGCAATAAAATATGGAACAAATTTAGTAGGAGGTGTTACTCCTAAGAAGGGAGGTCAAAAGCATTTAGATAGACCTGTATTTAATTCTGTATCTGAAGCCAAAGATGCCGTTGGGGCAGACGCCACTATGATTTATGTGCCTGCAAAATTTGCCGCCGCAGCAATTATAGAAGCTATCGATGCATCTGTTGAATTAATTGTTTGTATTACTGAAGGAATTCCAATTCAAGACATGCTTAAGGTTAGGAAAAAATTAGATAGATCTAATTGCCGACTTATAGGTCCAAATTGTCCAGGAATTATAACTCCAGATGAATGTAAAATTGGAATTATGCCTGGTAATATTCACAAAAGAGGTTCAGTTGGTATTGTATCAAGATCTGGAACTTTAACGTATGAAGCAGTTGCTCAAACAACTGAAAATGGATTAGGGCAGTCAACTTGCATTGGAATTGGGGGTGATCCAATCAATGGTACAAATTTTATAGATTGTTTAGATCTGTTTTTAAATGATGAAGAGACACAATCAATTCTAATGATTGGAGAAATAGGAGGCTCTGCAGAGGAAGAAGCGGCAGAATTTTTGAAAACCCATAAGATTAAAAAACCAACAGTAGGATTTATAGCAGGAATTACTGCACCACCAGGAAGAAGAATGGGGCATGCAGGTGCAATTATTTCTGGAGGAAAAGGTGGCGCAGAGGATAAAATAAAAAAAATGGAAGAATGTGGAATTACAGTCGCAAAATCACCATCAATAATTGGTAAAACTTTATTTGATAAACTGTCTAATTGAAAAATATTTTTTAGAGGGATATATTAAATTAAAAAGATGTCATCATCAAAAAATTTCGATTTCGAAAAAAATTCATTTTTACATAAATCAAATAGTGCATTTATTGAGCAGATGTACTTAAAATTTATCAACAAAGATAAAGATCTCCCTGAAAGTTGGCTAAATTATTTTGAGGGAATTGGTGATGAGATAAAAGTAATTGCCAATGAAATAAATGGGCCATCATGGGGACCAGAAAAAACCAAAGTAAATATTGATCAGCTTCAAAAAAAAATAGACGAAGATGAAAATAACAGGCTAAATAACGAAAAAATAGATACCTCTGAAAAGTTTAATTTCCAATTACTTGCAGATTCTAACAAAGATTCAATTAGTGCTGTTGCTTTAATCAGAGCTTATAGATTAAGAGGACACTTGTTAGCTGAACTTGACCCTTTAGGAATGAGAGAATCTGAATATTTAGATGAACTTCATCCAGAGTTTTATGGTTTTAAAAAAGAAAATTATGAGAGAAAAATTTTCTTAAATGGAGTGATTAATAAAAAGTATGCCAATATTAAAGAAATTTTAAAATTTATGAAAAAAACCTATTGTGGAAAAATAGGTTATGAGTTTATGCATATTTCTAATCCAGATGAAAGAAAATGGTTTAGAGATAGAATTGAACAAGATGACAGAGCTCTTCAGTTTACCAAAAATGGAAAAGAAGCGATATTAAATAAATTGGTTCAAGCAGAAGGTTTTGAAAAATTTTTAGCAACCAAGTATGTTGGCACAAAAAGATTTGGGTTAGATGGTGGAGAAAGTTTAATACCTGCGCTAGAGCAAATAATTAAAATTGGTGGTCAACAACAAATAAAAGAAGTTAAAATTGGAATGTCTCATAGAGGTAGATTAAATGTTTTAGCAAATGTATTACAAAAATCTTATAAAAGAATATTTAATGAATTTGCTGGAGAATTTAGTGACGAAACTGAGGATAGTGCTGGTGATGTAAAATATCATCTTGGTGCATCTTCTGACAGACAGTTTGATGGAAATTCTGTTCATGTTAGTTTGACAGATAATCCATCCCACCTTGAAGCAGTAAATCCTGTTGTTTTAGGGCAAACTAGAGCAAAACAATTTTTTCATAAAGACAAAGAGAGAAACAAAGTTATCCCAATACTAATTCATGGTGATGCAGCATTTGCTGGACAGGGCGTGGTAGCTGAATGTTTTGCTATGTCAGGCCTGCCAGGACATAACACTGGTGGAACTATTCATATAATTGTAAATAATCAAATTGGTTTTACTACTAGCCCACGGTTTGCGAGATCATCACCCTATCCATCTGATGTTGCTAAAATGGTTGAAGCACCAATTTTACATGTTAATGGAGATGACCCAGAAGCAGTTGTTTACGCGACTAGAATTGCAACAGAGTTCAGATTAAAGTTTAACAGAGATGTTGTAGTGGACTTAATTTGTTACAGAAGATTTGGTCATAATGAGGGAGATGAGCCATCATTTACTCAGCCATTGATGTATCAGAAGATTAAAGCTCACCCAAGTGTTTATAAGATTTATGGAAGTAAACTAGTTAGTGAAAATACGATTACCAAGGAATTACTAGATCACAATGTTAAGTCATTTAAGGATTTATTGGATGATCAGTATAAAAGTGCAAAAAATTATAATCCTAAAATAGAATGGTTTGAGGGAACATGGTCTAGATACAAACCTGAGAAAGGTAAAGATAAAAGAGGAGTTTCAGGTTTTGATGAAGATAAATTAAAATTAATTTCAGAAAAGATTAATTCTGTACCAGTTGAAAAAAATATTCATAAAACCATTTCTAAAATACTTAATACAAGAAAAGAGTCTGTTAAAAAGGGAACAGGAATTGATTGGTCATCAGCTGAGGCACTTGCTTTTGGGTCTTTATTAGTTGAGGGATATCCGGTTAGATTGGTTGGACAAGATTCTGGAAGAGGAACCTTTAGTCAAAGACATTCGGTATTAAGAAATCAAGTTGATAACTCTAGATATATTCCTTTAAACAATATTTCAAAAGATCAAAAACAATTCGAAGTTGTTGATAGTTTTTTGTCTGAACTAGCTGTTTTGGGATTTGAATATGGGTATAGTTTAGTTGAACCAAATACACTTACTATCTGGGAAGCTCAATTTGGAGATTTTGCAAATGGAGCTCAAGTTGTGATTGACCAGTTCATAGCATCAGGCGAAAGAAAGTGGAACAGAGCTTCAGGAATTGTAATGTTGTTACCTCATGGATATGAAGGTCAAGGTCCCGAACATTCATCTGCTAGATTGGAAAGATTTTTACAGTTATGTTCAAATGACAATATGCAAGTGATGAATTGCACAACTCCAGCCAATTATTATCATGCATTAAGACGTCAAATGCATAGAGATTTTAGAAAACCACTAATTATAATGACGCCAAAATCATTACTCAGAAATAAATACTGTGTTTCTAACTTAGAGGATTTTAACAAACAAAATACTTTCCACAGAATTTTGTGGGATCATGCAATTGATCCAAAATCAAATGGATTTATTAAACTTAAAGAAAGTTCTGAGATTAAAAAAGTTATCTTGTGCTCGGGTAAAGTTTACTTTGACTTACTTGATGCTAGAGAAAAATTAAAAAGAGATGATGTAATTTTGTTTAGAATAGAACAACTTTATCCTTTTCCAGCAAAGGCTTTGGTAAATGAACTTAAACCTTATTCCAAAAATGCTGAATTCTTTTGGTGCCAAGAAGAACCTAAGAATATGGGAGCATGGTTTTCAGTGAGAGATTATATTCAATGGACATTAGATACTTTAAAGGCTAAAAATAATAAAATTTCTTATATAGGAAGAAGCCCTGATGCAACTCCAGCAACTGGATATGCAAAGAGGCATAATTCTCAGCAACAAGAAATAATTAATAAGGTGTTTGGTTAAATTAAAATGAGTGAAAAAATAATGGTTCCAGTACTTGGTGAAAGTATTACAGAAGCAACAGTTGCAAAATGGTTAAAAAAAACTGGAGATGCAGTTGAAGCTGATGAACCGATTGTGGAGCTTGAAACTGATAAAGTTAATTTAGAAGTTCCATCACCAATAACTGGTGTTTTAACAGAAATTAATTCACAAGACGGCTCTATAGTGGAAGTTGGAGCTTTATTGGGCTCAGTATCTGAAAACGGTTTAGCTAAAGTGACACCAACTGAAAAGAAAGAAAAGCCTAAACAAGTTAAAGAAACTCCTACCGAAAACAATGTCATTCAATTAGATACAAATAAAAAAGAACCACAAATTTTTGAGAAACAAAAACAAGAAACTAAAAAACCTAAGCCTTTAGTTTTAACTGAGGAAGTGGCTCAGGACTCGGCACCAATTAGAGAGAATAGAAACGATACTTTGTCTCCTGCTGTCAGAAAAATTGTAACTGAAAATAATATTGATATTAGTTCAGTTCAAGGTTCAGGAAAAAATGGTCAAGTTCTTAAAGGAGACCTTATAAGTTTAATGGGTGCAAATCCAAAACCATCAGAGAGAAAAATTCAATATGGTCAAGAAGAACGAATTAAAATGACCAGACTAAGACAAACAATTGCTAAAAGATTAAAACAAGCTCAAGAAAATGCAGCACTTCTTACAACTTTTAATGAAGTTGACATGACTAATATCATGGAAATGAGAAAAGAAAATCAACATGACTTTCAAGGTAGGTATGGAATAAAATTAGGCTTCATGTCATTCTTTGTTAAAGCATGTGTGGTAGCATTAAAACATTTCCCAGCTGTTAATGCTGAAATTGATGGTGATGAAATTATATACAAAAACTATTATAATATTAGTTTTGCTGTAGGTACTGACAAAGGTTTAGTTGTTCCAGTTTTAAGAAATGCAGATGAGCTTTCATTTGCAGATATTGAAAAAAATATTAAAGATATTTCTGAAAAAGCTAGAGATGGAAAATTAACAATTGAAGATTTACAAGGAGGAACATTCACCATCAGCAATGGTGGAGTGTATGGTTCAATGTTATCAACTCCAATTCTAAACTTGCCTCAATCAGGTGTTCTAGGAATGCATAATATAGTAGAGCGACCAGTGGTTGTAGATGGAGAAATAAAAATAAGACCTATTATGTATTTAGCTCTTTCATATGATCACAGAATTATTGATGGCAAAGAATCTGTTTCTTTCTTAAAAATGATTAAAGAAAATCTAGAAGATCCTAGAAGATTATTTTTGGATATTTAAATGTCAGAAAAATTTCAAGCAGTGGTTATTGGAGGAGGGCCCGGAGGTTATGTTTGTGCAATTAGGCTTGCACAATTAGGTTTAAAAACAGCTTGTATAGAATCGAGAGGTTCATTAGGAGGAACTTGCTTAAATGTTGGCTGTATACCCTCAAAAAGTTTATTAAATCTTTCCGAAGAATTTCATAAAGTAAAAAATCTGTCTAATAAGGGCATCGAGATAGGTGAGGTGAAACTTAACCTTGAAAAAATGATGAAAAGTAAAGATAAAGCTGTAACAATATTGACCAAAGGTGTTGAATTTCTTTTAAAAAAAAACAAAGTTACTTATTTTAAAGGTCACGGGAGTTTTAAATCAAAAAATCAAATTTTAATTAAAGATGACAAGAATAATGAGACAATTATTGAGTCAGAAAAAACAGTTATAGCAACTGGATCTGTGCCAGTTTCATTACCTGGAATTGATATTGATGAAAAAATAATAGTTTCCTCAACAGGGGCTCTAAAATTAGAGAAAGTACCAAATAAAATGGTTGTAGTTGGAGGCGGATACATTGGTTTAGAGATGGGTTCAGTTTGGTCAAGATTAGGTTCAGAAGTTCAGGTCGTAGAATTCTTAGATCATATTACACCTGGAATGGATAAGGAAATTTCTTCGGAGTTTATGAAAATTTTAAAAAAACAAGGCATAAAATTTAATATGCAAAACAAAGTTGAAACAATTCAGAATAATAACAATGGAGCAGTTGTTTCAACAGTAGATAAAGACGGCAATAAAAACAATTTTGAATGTGATGTAGTGTTAATTTCTGTTGGAAGAAAGCCAAATACAGATGGATTAAATTTAGATGCAGTAGGTATTGATTTAGATGAAAGAAAAAGAATAAAAACTGATAAAACTTTTAAAACAAATGTCGAAAATATTTTTGCTATTGGCGATGTAATAGCAGGACCAATGCTTGCTCATAAAGCTGAAGATGAAGGAATTGCAGTTGCTGAAAATATTGCAGGACAATCTGGACATGTTAATTATGATACAATTCCTGGTGTTGTGTATACTACTCCAGAAGTTGCATCCATAGGAAAAACAGAAGAACAATTAAAAGAACTTAATCAAAAGTATAAAGTTGGTAAATTTTCATTTATGGCAAATTCTAGAGCTAAAGCAATTGATGATGCTGAGGGATTTGTAAAGATATTAGCAGATGAGCAAACAGACAAAGTATTAGGAGCTCATATCATAGGCCCACATGCAGGAGAATTAATCGCAGAAATAGGTGTAGCTATGGAATTTGGTGCAAGCTCAGAAGATATAGCGAGAACATGTCATGCTCACCCAACATTTTCAGAAGCAGTCAAAGAAGCTGCATTATCAGTAGATAAAAGAGCAATACACTCTTAATTTTTTTTCATATTATAAAAATATGAAATTTCCGATTCTTTTACCTAATATTTTTGATCATCCATTTACTTATGAAAGTAGTATTGATCTCAAATTAGGAGACTACGTGGAAGTTCCTTTTGGTAAATCAAAAATTACAGGTGTGGTTTGGAATGAATTTGAAAAAAATAGCAATAAAACATTTAAAATAAAAAAAGTTTTGAGGAAGTTGGATGTGACTCCTCTAAAAAAAAATACTATTAAATTTTTAAACTGGTTTTCAGAGTACAATATTATTCCAAAAGGAATGGCTCTAAAGCTTATTTTATTAAGTAGTCATGCAATAGAAAATAAGGAGCTAAGTTCTTATAATAATTTTAAAAGTGAAATTAAAAATACATCCATAAAATTAACCAAAGATCAAATCAAAGCATATGAAGAAATGGTAAGCACTAACCAAAGTTTTAGAGTGCACGTGTTACAAGGGACAACAGGATCAGGTAAAACTCTTGTATATTTTGAAGCTTTAAAAAACCTTATAAAACAAGGACATCAGGGCTTAATTTTGTTACCTGAGATAGGTTTAACAGGTCAATTTGAAAAAAAATTTAATGAATATTTTGGTTTTAATGCAGCTGTGTGGCACTCAGGAGTTTCAAAAAAAAAGAAAGAATTAATTTGGAGTGGAATATCAAATGGAGAAGTTAAAGTAATTATAGGAGCAAGATCATCATTATTTTTACCTTTTAAAAATCTAGGTATGATAATTGTAGATGAAGAACATGATCAATCGTTTAAACAAGATGAAGGTATAACTTATAATGCACGAGATATGGCAATCTCTAGAGCTTCATTTGAAAATATACCAATTAATTTAGTTACAGCTGTTCCATCAATTGAAACTTTTGAAAATATTCAAAAAGGAAAATATTCCTTATCAAGACTTACAGAAAGATATAAAAATGCTTCATTTCCAAATTATGAAATTATCGATCTAAATAAAACTAAACTAGAAAAACAATCGTGGTTATCAGAAAAAATAATTGAAAAAGTAAATTTTCACCTTGAAAGAAAAGATCAGGTTTTATTTTTTTTAAATAGAAGAGGTTTTTCACCTCATGTCTTGTGTAAAAATTGTTTAACAAGTTACTCTTGTCCAAATTGTACCATCAATCTTGTTTATCATAAAAATAAAAATAATTTATTATGTCATTATTGTGGTTTTAAAACTGATTTAAAAAGAGATTGCTCAAAAGAGGGTGAATGTAATTTTGTCTTTAGTGGACCTGGTGTAGAGAGGATAGCTGAGGAAGTTAAAAAAAAATTTTCTAATAAGGAAGTTGAAATTTTTTCGAGTGATACGATGAATAAAAAAGATTCATCAAATAAATTAGAAAGAATTATAAATAATCAAACCCAGATATTAGTTGGTACACAATTAATTTCTAAAGGGTTTCACTTTCCAAGTTTAAATTGTATTATTGTTGTTGATATTGATTTATCAGCTAACGGGAATGATTTAAGAGGTGCAGAAAAAAATTTGCATTTATATCATCAGTTGTCAGGACGAGCTGGAAGAACAGGAAAACCTGCGACAGTATATTTTCAAACTTATAACAATAATAAGAATGCGATTTTAGAAATTACAAATAAAAATCCTGATATATTTTTAAAAAGAGAACTAGAAATTAGAAAAAAAAATAAACTTCCACCTTATCAAAGATTTATTTCCTTGATCATGACTGGTGAAAATCAAAAAAAATTAGAAAAAGAGGCTTACGACTTCAAAAATTATTTAGAGAATAAAATTGAGGGAAATATATTGGGTCCAGTTGAAGCTCCTATATTTAGAGTAAAAAGAAATTTTAGAGTCAGATTTTTAATTCGAGGCTCAAAATCTATGAAACTACAAAATGCTATTGCAAAATCAGTTCCAAAATACAAATTTTCTAAAGGAATAAAACTTTCAGTTGATGTTGATCCAATTAACTTCAATTAGGCCCAAAAAAAAGGACTTTTTCGTCAATCAGTCACTTGAAGACATAAAGGTCATATGTTAATTAAAGCGTGATTTTTAAATAATCTTCAACATTTTAGAGGTATCAAGTTGAGCAAAGACACAGGATTTTCAATCACTTCAGCTGAAAGGTATTCACTTGCGCTTTACGAATTATCAACTGAAAGCAATGTTACATCCCAAATAGAAGAGCAGTCATTCTCAGTTCTAAAATTGCTAGAACAAAGCCAAGATTTTTCAAATTTAATAAAAGATCCAACCACAAGCCAAGATGATTTATTAAAAGTAGTTAATACAATCTCAGAAAATTATAAATTTGATCAATTGTTAAAAAATTTCTTAAGTTTTTTAATTCAAAAGAGAAGGTTCTTTTTTGTAGAAAGAATTCTTAAAAGTTTCATCGAGATCTGTTCAGAAAAAAGAGGAGAGCTAAAAGCCGAATTAAGATCTGCTAAACAATTATCTAATGAAGAAATTAAACAAATTACGGAAGAATTAACTAAAAACTTTAGTTCAAAAATAAAATTAAACTACAAACATGATGAAAGTTTAATAGGAGGTTTAGTAGTACAGGTAGGGAGTACTATGGTTGATACCTCAATTAAAAGTAAATTACAACAAATCGAAAATAGAATGATAGAGGCATAAATGGAAATAAATCCTTCAGAAGTTACAAAGATATTAAAAGAACAGATAAAAAATTTTGGAGATAAAGCAGAGGTTACTGAGGTAGGTCAAGTTTTATCAGTTGGTGATGGTATCGCTAGAATTTACGGTCTTGACAATGTTCAGGCTGGAGAGATGGTTGAATTTTCTGATGGCTCTAAAGGTATGGCCCTAAACTTAGAGAGTGAAAACGTTGGTGTTGTAATTTTTGGTGATGACAGAAATGTTAAAGAAGGTGATGTTGTAAAAAGAACTGGAAAAATTGTTGATACGCCAGTTGGAAAAGAGTTACTAGGTAGAGTAGTAGATGGTTTAGGAAATCCAATTGATGGCAAGGGTGCATTAGATAAAAGTGTACAAAAGAGCAGAGTAGAGGTTAAAGCTCCTGGAATTATCCCTAGACAATCAGTTAACGAACCAATGCAAACAGGTTTAAAATCAATTGATAGTTTGGTTCCAATAGGAAGAGGACAAAGGGAATTAATTATTGGTGATAGACAGACTGGAAAAACTGCTGTTGCAGTCGACGCGATCATAAATCAAAAAAAGATCAATGAGTCAGGTGACGAAAAACAAAAATTATATTGTATTTATGTTGCTGTAGGTCAGAAAAGATCAACTGTTAGACAAATTCAAAAAACTTTAGAGGAAGCTGGTGCAATGGAATATACAACAATTGTTGCAGCAACAGCATCAGACTCAGCACCACTTCAGTTTTTAGCTCCGTATACTGGTTGTGCTATGGGTGAATATTTCAGAGATAATGGAATGCACGCGTTGATTATTTACGATGATTTATCAAAACAAGCGGTTGCTTACAGACAAATGTCACTTTTACTTAGAAGACCTCCAGGACGTGAGGCTTATCCAGGAGATGTATTCTATTTACATAGTAGATTATTAGAAAGAGCTGCGAAATTGAGTGATGAACATGGTGGAGGATCTTTAACAGCACTTCCAATTATTGAAACTCAAGGTGGAGATGTATCTGCGTTTATTCCAACAAACGTAATTTCAATTACGGATGGTCAGATTTTCTTAGAAACTGAATTATTCAACCAAGGAATAAGACCTGCAATTAACGTTGGTTTATCAGTTTCAAGGGTAGGTTCATCCGCACAAACTAAAGCAATGAAAAAAGTTTCAGGATCTATGAAACTTGAGCTTGCTCAATATAGAGAAATGGCAGCATTTGCTCAATTTGGTTCAGATTTAGATGCTTCTACTCAACAGTTATTAAATAGAGGATCAAAATTAACTGAGCTTTTAAAACAAAAGCAATATTCTCCAATGACAGTTGCTGAACAAGTAATTTCGGTTTTCTGTGGTGTTAAAGGATATCTTGATGATATTGATTTAAAAGATGTTGCAGGTTTTGAAAGTAAAATAATTGAGAAATGTAAATCGGAAAAACCTGAGATTATTGAATCGATACAAAGTTCAGGAAAACTTGAGGAGGATAAAGAAAAGTTATTAGTTGAACTGATTGCTCAATTAAAGGAAACCCTTAAATTTTAATTTGATATGGCAAGTTTAGATGACCTAAAAAAAAGAATAGCCAGTGTAAAATCTACACAAAAGATTACTAAGGCTATGAAAATGGTTGCAGCTGCAAAATTAAGAAAAGCACAAGAAAGTGCTGAAAAAGGACGACCTTATTCAGAAAAAATGAACAATGTAATTTTAAACCTTTCTAGTGGAATTTCAGATAAAGAAAATGCCCCAAAGTTATTAGCCGGTACAGGACAAGACAAAGTTCATCTTTGTGTTGTTATGACATCAGATAGAGGTTTGTGTGGTGGTTTTAATTCTAATATAATTAAGAAAGCAAAAAGTTACTTTTCTAAAATTTTAGATGAAAATAAAGAGCTTAAAATTATAACTGTAGGTTCAAAAGGTAATGACCAGCTTAAGAGAATTTATGGTGATAAAATAATTGAAAATATTTCATTTAAAGAGTCGAAAAATGCAAATTATTTTGATGCAGATAAAGTAGGAAAAATTATTATTGAAAAATTTGAAGCAGGTGAATTTGATGTTTGTACAATTTTTTACAATAAATTTAAAAATGTAATTACACAAATCCCACAGACTCAACAAATAATTCCTCTAAATGATGAAGGAAGTGAAAATAGTTCAGATGAAAGTTACGAATTTGAACCAGATGAAGACGAAATTTTAAGCAATTTGTTGCCAAAAAATATTTCAACACAAATATTTAAGGCAATGTTAGAGAATTCAGCTAGCGAACAAGGATCCAGAATGAGTGCAATGGATAATGCAACCCGAAACGCAGGTGAAATGGTTGACAAACTTACTATCGAATATAATAGAAGTCGTCAGGCAGCAATTACTAAAGAACTAATAGAAATCATATCAGGAGCAGAAAGTTTATAATTATGAGCAAAGGAATAATCACACAAGTTATTGGAGCGGTAGTAGACGTAAAATTTGAGGGAGAATTACCGGAAATTTTAACAGCATTAGAATGTAAAAATGGTGACAATAGACTAGTTTTAGAGGTTGCTCAGCACTTAGGAGAAACTACTGTAAGAACTATTGCAATGGATGCTACTGAAGGATTAAAAAGAGGAGATGAAGTTGTAAATACGAATGCTCCAATCCAGGTACCTGTTGGACCAGAAACATTAGGTAGAATTATTAATGTAATTGGTGAGCCAATTGATGAAAGAGGTGAGGTTAAAACTAAAGAAAGCTGGCCTATTCATAGAGCTGCACCTGAATTTAATGATCAATCAACTGAAACTGAAATATTAGTTACTGGTATTAAAGTTATCGACTTATTAGCACCATATGCCAAAGGAGGAAAAATTGGACTATTTGGAGGTGCTGGTGTTGGTAAGACAGTTTTAATTATGGAATTGATTAACAACGTTGCAAAAGCACATGGTGGATTTTCAGTTTTTGCTGGAGTTGGAGAAAGAACTAGAGAAGGAAATGATCTTTACCATGAGATGATGGAATCTGGAGTAATCAAGCAAGATGGCCCTGGTTCTAAAGCTGCTTTAGTTTATGGACAAATGAATGAACCCCCAGGAGCAAGAGCAAGAGTTGCTTTAACTGGATTAACAGTTGCAGAATATTTTAGAGATCAAGAAGGACAAGACGTTTTATTCTTCGTTGATAATATTTTTAGATTTACTCAAGCTGGT
Source organism: uncultured Pelagibacteraceae bacterium (assembly GCA_902588855.1). GTDB lineage: Bacteria > Pseudomonadota > Alphaproteobacteria > Pelagibacterales > Pelagibacteraceae > Pelagibacter. Next base: position 12,612 of record CACIQS010000017.1, read on the forward strand.
TCAGAGGTATCTGCTTTATTAGGTAGAATTCCTTCAGCTGTAGGATATCAGCCTACATTAGCTACTGATATGGGTAATCTTCAAGAAAGAATTACAACAACAAACAAAGGATCAATTACTTCTGTGCAAGCGATTTATGTTCCAGCTGATGACTTGACTGATCCAGCACCTGCAACATCATTTGCTCACTTAGATGCTACTACTGTACTTTCAAGACAAATAGCTGAAATTGGTATTTATCCTGCAGTAGACCCATTAGATTCTACTTCAAGAATTTTAGATCCAAGAATAGTTGGTGATGAGCACTATAGAGTTGCGAGAGATGTACAAAGAATTTTACAATCTTATAAATCACTTCAGGATATTATTGCTATCCTTGGTATGGATGAATTATCTGAGGAAGATAAATTAGTTGTAGCAAGAGCAAGAAAGATTCAAAGATTTTTATCTCAACCATTCTTTGTTGCGGAAGTATTTACAGGTTCACCAGGAAAATTAGTTGACCTTGAGTCTACAATCAAAGGATTTGATGCAATCTGTAAAGGTGAATATGATCACTTGCCAGAAGCAGCTTTTTACATGGTCGGAACAATTGAAGAGGCTATTGAAAAAGCTCAAAAAATGGAAAAAGAAGCTGCAGCTTAATGAGCGAAGAATTTAAAATTGAGATAGTAAATCCTGAAAAATCTTTCTTGGTCAAAGAAGATGTATCGGAAGTAGTAGTACCTGCTTTTGAGGGAGAAATGGGGATATTAAAAGATCACATTTCAATTATCTCATTTTTAAAACCAGGTATTATCAAAGTAATTTCAAAATCTGGTGATGAAAATTATTATGTTGAGGATGGTATAGTAGAGTTTAAAAATAATAATTTATCTATTCTAACAAGCTCAATTTATAATTTGTCTGATATGGATAAATCTGTTCAACAGGATTTACTGAAAAAAGCTGAAGAAGAGGTAGGAAAATCAGATATAAATGATCAAGCTAAATATTTAGTAGATCAAAAAATTGAAGTTTTAAAAACTCTTAATTAAGAATTTTTTTTACTTTATCTTTAACTTCTTTGTACACGTGTAGTTTGAAATCAACTACCAAGTCTGTAATTTTATCTAGATCTACCCATTTCCATTCTAAAAATTCAGGGTGTTTGGTTTTGATGTTTATTTCATTATCCATTCCAACAAATCTCATTAGAAACCATTTTTGCTTTTGACCTCTGTACTTTCCTTTCCAGATCAAACCAAGCAATCTATCTGGAAGTTCATAGGTTATAGTCCCATCTAACTCTTTTATTAATTTAACATTTTTAATACTGGTTTCCTCTTCAAGTTCTCTGTAAGCAGCTTTTAAAAAATCCTCACCTTCATCTACACCGCCTTGGGGCATTTGCCAGAAATTTTTGGGGTTATCTATTCTTTTGGCAACAAATACTTTGTTCTCTTTATTTAATACAACAATTCCAACACCACTTCTTAGTGGAAGATTACTTAAATCTTTTTTCATTTTATCCGTTAAGTAATTTAATTGCGTAATTTAGCTGATTATCTGTTTCGGTTCTTATTTTGAAGTTATCACCTTCTTCATTCACTTCTATGTCTGGACGTACACCAACCTCGGATATAGATTTTCCAGATGGAAGATAATATTTCGCAACAGTTAAACGTATTGCGCCTCTATTTTTTAGAGGAATAATAGATTGAACTGAACCTTTTCCATAACTGTTTTCACCTACAACAATTGCTCTTTTGTGGTCTTTTAAAGCTCCTGCAACAATTTCTGATGCTGAAGCTGATCCATAATTTATCAGTACTAATAATGTTTTTCCGTCAGTTATGTCTCCTTTTTTTGCAAACCATTTTCTATTATCAGATTTTTTTCTACTTTTAGTGGAGACAATTTCACCATTTTCTAAAAAGAAATCAGATATTCTTATTGCTTGGTTTAGCAATCCACCTGGATTATTTCTTAAATCCAAAATAAACGAATTAAGATTTTTATTTTTTTTTAATTTCTTTATTTGTTTTTCTATTTGATCACTACTGTTTTCATTAAATGAAGTTAATCTAATATAGCCAATATTTTCTTCTAATAACTCTGACTTAACTGATTGAATTTCAATTATTTCTCTAGTGATATTAAATGTTAATGCTTTTTTTTCTCCTCTACGTCTAACTGTTAATTCTATACTTGAACCTACTGGGCCTCGCATTAAATCGACAGCTTCACTCAGAGATTTCCCTTGAACTTGTGTATCATTAATTTTCACAATGTAATCACCAGCTTTTATTCCAGCTTTTGACGCTGGTGTGTCGTCAATAGGTGAAATAACTTTAACAACTCCTGCTTCCATACTTACCTCAATTCCAAGGCCACCAAATTCACCGCTAGTTTCTGTTTGCATCTCCTCCAAAATTTCAGGAGACATATAAGAAGAATAAGGGTCTAAAGATTGAAGTAAACCATTGATAGCAGAGTCCATGCTTTCAGATTGGTTGATCTCATCAATATACTCTCTGTTTATTTTTTCTAAAACCTCACCAAATAAATCTATCTTTTTATAAATATCTACTTCAGATGAGTTTGCTGAAATAAAATAAAAAAATGATAAAAAAATAAATGAATAATATTTAATTATTTTCATATCATTACTTTTTCTTTGGGAATAAACTCTGACCAGATTTTTTCTAATTCATAAAATTTTCTTTTCTCTGGGTGAAAAATATGAACGATTAGATCTATACCGTCTACCAATTTCCATTCACCACTTTCTTTACCTTCTATTTTAGAGTCTTTAATCCCATTATCTTTAAGTTTTTCTAATACTTGTTCAGATAAAGACTGTATATGTCTAGATGATGTACCGCTTGCTATTATCATATAATCTGCCATAGAACTTTTATCTTTTAGATCAATAGTTACTATGTCTTCAGCTTTGTTAAGATCTAATGTGGTGA
>CACIQS010000018.1 GCA_902588855.1 uncultured Pelagibacteraceae bacterium
TTGTAACAGAAGATACTTTAATACCTCGTCCCGATACCGAGTTAATTGTCGAAAATATTTTAAATTTAACAAAAAATAAAAATAAACTTAGTATTTTAGATATTGGTGTAGGCTCTGGATGTATCCTTCTGTCTATATTGAAAGAGAGAAAAGGTTTTTATGGGACAGGAATAGATATAAGCAAAAATTGTTTAAAAATAGCGAATATGAATGCTGCGAATTTAAACGTCCATTCTAGACTAAAATTATATAAATCTAATGTTGACAAATTCACTTTAGGCAAATATGATTTAATTGTATCTAATCCTCCTTATATTAAAAAGTACATTTTAAAATATTTGGATAAAGGTATTGCTAGGTTTGAACCAAAAACAGCGTTAGATGGTGGAATAGATGGTTTATCAGAAATCAGAAAAGTTATTAAAAAGTCGTCTGAGCTGATTAAAAAAAATGGTAAATTTATTTTAGAGATTGGTTTTGATCAAAAAAATAAAGTAATTAAATTATTAAATAAAGAGGGTTTTTATATAAATAGTGCTCTAAAAGATCTTGCTTACAATGATCGATGCGTAATTTGCACAAAGATATAATCATATAAATCATGGTAACATTTAGGAATAATAGTAATAACAATAATAGAAGAAATAATTTCAGAAGAAACGATAGAAATTTTAAATCCAATAGCGACAGGCAGAAATTTAATTCAAATTTTTCTAATGGAGATAATTTTAAAAGAAAGTCTCCAGGTAGAAATAACCACAATGCACCAAAATTGATCGAAAAGTATAATGATTTAGCAAGGGAAGCTTTATCAAATGGTGACAAAATTCTCTCTGAAAACTACCTCCAGCACGCAGATCATTTTACTAGAATACTTAATGAAAGAGAAAGCTTCAAAAGAGATAGAAATTTGGAAGAGAAATCTAATGAAAATGAAACAAGCACAAATGATTTATCAAAAAATGTTGATGTTTCTGAAAAAAATTTAAAAGACAATTCTAACTTAGATAACAATACTGAGACAGCAGCAGAAGCAAATTAATTTATACCTATAATTTTTTCTGATTTAAGTACATCTAGTTTAATTTTATTTGTTTCAAATAGTTTCCTTTCCTTTCCCTTCAATATCTTACCTGAAGGAAGCTTTAGTTTTTGAGAATTAACTTTTTTTCCGTTAACAATTACTTCGTAATGCAAATGAGGTCCGGTAGATTTACCTGTAGAACCAACATAGCCTATTGTCTGACCTTGTTTTACTCTTACCCCAGATTTAATACCGCGAGCAAACTTTGACATGTGGGCATATATTGTTTGATAAGTTGAGTTATGTCTTATTTTTACACAGTTTCCACCTCCTCCACACCATCCAGCTTTTTTAACAACGCCATCACCAGATGCCATTATAGGTGTTCCCATTGGTGCTGCAAAGTCTGTACCTCTATGCATTTTATTGTATCCATCTATAGGATGTTTTCTCATCCCAAATGGAGACGATAGTCTTGCTCCATTTATTGGAGTTTTCATTAAAGCTTTTTTTACACTTTTACCATTTTTATCATAATGTCCTTCACTACCTTCTTTATCAAAATAATATAGTCCATTATCTTGACCACTTAATTTTAAATTAGCAAAAAGTATTTCCCCTGTTTCAACAACTTCATTTTTATCATTAAGAAATATTTCATACATTATTTGAAACTTATCTTGTCTTCTTATATCTCTTTGAAAGTCTACTTGAAATCCATAAATTCTAGCAAATTCAATTATTATATTTGCTGGTATTTTTTTATCTGTTGCAGCTTTATATAGACTTTGTAAAATTAGATTTTCTTTGTAAAGAATTTTTTTATTCAATTTAATCGGTATAATTTCATTATTAAAAGTGTTATTAGAACTATCTCTTACTAAAAATATTTTTTGTTTATTTGAAATTTGAAAAGTAAATTCATTTATTTGATTATTAGTTTTATCTAAGCTGAACTCTATAATTTGTTTAGTGCTTAGTTTATTTAGGTTAACTTTTTTTTTTAGAGCTTTTTTAATTTTTAATATTTCTTCTTTTTCAATTAAATAATCTTCTAAAATTTTATCAAATGTTTCACCAGATTTTATTTTATGTTTAATTTTTTTGTATTTTGGTTCAAGGTTTTCAATTATATGTGTAAGCGTTTTTTTAAAGTAAATGTTATCAACAAAATTATCATAGATTTCTAAACTCTCTTTTTTTGTGGAATTAAAATAACTTGTGGAGATTGCAGTAAAAAGAACTAATAAAACTAAGCCAAAAATTTCAAAATTTTTTTTTAAATTTCTTAAAAGAATTTTTAACATTTTATATTTAAGTGAAGACAATTATTAGTTTAGACAGTGGCAAAAATCAAAAAAAAGCCCTTAAAATGCGATGTTTTAATTTGAAAATTTATTCTTAAATGCTTGATTTCCGTTATTTTTAGCCTATAAGCACTGAACTTTCTCAATAAAATTATTGTTAACACAATAAATAAACGAGGATTATTGACGCTTTTTAGCTCAATTAGCTATTTTAAAAGTTAAAATTTAAGAAGAGAAGTGTGGACGGTTAAGGTTACCAGAAATTTGTCGTACACACTTCAATAACATATAAATTTTATTCTTAGAATTTATATGGAAGCTAGTGTGCGCCGTTTTTAAACTTGAGAGTTTGATCATGGCTCAGAACGTACGCTGGCGGCACGCCTAACACATGCAAGTCGAACGAAGTAGCAATACTTAGTGGCAGACGGGTGAGTAACATGTAGGTATCTACCCTTTGGCCTGGAATAACACGAGGAAACTTGTGCTAATACCAGATAAGTCTTTACGGAGAAAGCTTTATGCACCATTGGATGAGCCTGCACTTGATTAGTTTGTTGGTGGGGTAATGGCCTACCAAGACTGTGATCAATAGCTGATTTGAGAGGATGATCAGCCACATTGGGACTGAGACACGGCCCAAACTCCTACGGGAGGCAGCAGTGGGGAATCTTGCACAATGGAGGAAACTCTGATGCAGCGATGCCGCGTGAGTGAAGAAGGCCTTTGGGTTGTAAAGCTCTTTCGTCGGGGAAGAAAATGACTGTACCCGAATAAGAAGGTCCGGCTAACTTCGTGCCAGCAGCCGCGGTAATACGAAGGGACCTAGCGTAGTTCGGAATTACTGGGCTTAAAGAGTTCGTAGGTGGTTGAAAAAGTTAGTGGTGAAATCCCAGAGCTTAACTCTGGAACTGCCATTAAAACTTTTCAGCTAGAGTATGATAGAGGAAAGCAGAATTTCTAGTGTAGAGGTGAAATTCGTAGATATTAGAAAGAATACCAATTGCGAAGGCAGCTTTCTGGATCATTACTGACACTGAGGAACGAAAGCATGGGTAGCGAAGAGGATTAGATACCCTCGTAGTCCATGCCGTAAACGATGTGTGTTAGACGTTGGAAATTTATTTTCAGTGTCGCAGCGAAAGCGATAAACACACCGCCTGGGGAGTACGACCGCAAGGTTAAAACTCAAATGAATTGACGGGGACCCGCACAAGTAGTGGAGCATGTGGTTTAATTCGAAGATACGCGCAGAACCTTACCAACACTTGACATGTTCGTCGCGACTTTAAGAGATTAAAGTTTTCGGTTCGGCCGGACGAAACACAGGTGCTGCATGGCTGTCGTCAGCTCGTGTCGTGAGATGTTGGGTTAAGTCCCGCAACGAGCGCAACCCTCACTTTTAGTTGCCATCATTAAGTTGGGCACTCTGAAAGAACTGCCAGTGATAAGCTGGAGGAAGGTGGGGATGACGTCAAGTCCTCATGGCCCTTACGTGTTGGGCTACACACGTGCTACAATGGTATCTACAACAGGAAGCAAGACTGCGAGGTCAAGCAAATCCTTAAAAGATACCTCAGTTCGGATTGCACTCTGCAACTCGAGTGCATGAAGCTGGAATTACTAGTAATCGTGGATCAGCGTGCCACGGTGAATGCGTTCCCGGGTCTTGTACACACCGCCCGTCACACCATGGGAGTTGGTTCTACCTTAAGGCAAGGTTTTAAACCCTTGACCACGGTATAGTCAGCGACTGGGGTGAAGTCGTAACAAGGTAGCCGTAGGGGAACCTGCGGCTGGATTACCTCCTTTCTAAGGATGAATGAAAGTAAAATTTCATTCTAAATAATATACAGGTAATGTTGACCGTCCTCATTTCTCTTCTTAAAGTAGTGTTTCTCTTTGCATAGGGGCCGGTAGCTCAGTTGGTTAGAGCACACCCTTGATAAGGGTGGGGTCGAAAGTTCGAGTCTTTCTCGGCCCACCAATTTAAGATCATGGGGGATTAGCTCAGCTGGGAGAGCGCCTGATTTGCATTCAGGAGGTCAGCGGTTCGATCCCGCTATCCTCCACCAAAACACTTAGTTATAAAAATCGTAAAAAATTATTAATTAATATCAATATCTATATCCGAACATTAGTAATGTTATTAGCTAATGTTCAAAAAAAAATTTGATTCAACACAGAATTTTTTTCTGTGCATAAATCAAGCGTTTAAGGGCGTGTAGTGGATGCCTTGGCACTGAAAGCCGATGAAGGACGTGATATACTGCGATAAGTTTCGGGGAGCTGTATGTAAGTTTTGATCCGAAAATTTCCGAATGGGGAAACCCACCACTTTATGTGGTACTTTAAACTGAATACATAGGTTTAAAGAGACAACCTGGAGAACTGAAACATCTAAGTAACCAGAGGAAAAGAAATCAATTGAGATTCCGTTAGTAGTGGCGAGCGAACGCGGACTAGGCCAGCAGTTTTGTTAAAAAAATTTGAATAGTTTGGAAATGCTAACCATAGAGGGTGATAGTCCCGTATGAGTAATGTTTAACAAAATTCTTGAGTAAAGCGGGACACGTGAAATCCTGCTCGAATATAGGGGGACCACCCTCTAAGCCTAAATACTCTTCAGTGACCGATAGTGAACTAGTACCGTGAGGGAAAGGTGAAAAGAACCCCTATTAGGGGAGTGAAATAGAACCTGAAACCGCATGCCTACAATCAGTCGAAGCTCTTTTTAGAGTGACGGCGTACCTTTTGTATAATGGGTCAGTGACTTAATTTATAAAGCAAGCTTAAGCCATCTAGGTGTAGGCGCAGCGAAAGCAAGTCTTAATAGGGCGATTAGTTTTATGAATTAGACCCGAAAACGAATGAGCTTACCATGAGCAGGTTGAAAGTTGGGTAACACCAACCGGAGGACCGAACCAGTTGACGTTGAAAAGTCTTTGGATGACTTGTGGTAAGGGGTGAAAGGCCAACCAAATTCGTAGATAGCTGGTTTTCCGCGAAAACTATTTAGGTAGTGCGTTGAATAAATAGACATTTAGAGGTAGAGCACTAAATGGGCTAGGGGGAAGAGATTCTTACCAAACCTAATAAAACTCCGAATGCTAAATGTTGTTCTTCAGCAGACAGACTGTGGGTGCTAAGGTCCATGGTCGAGAGGGAAAGAGCCCAGACCACCAGATAAGGTCCCCAAATTATGATTAAGTGTGAAAGGATGTGGAAATTCCTTAACAGCCGGGAGGTTGGCTTAGAAGCAGCCATCCTTTAAAGATAGCGTAACAGCTCACCGGTCTAATAGAGTTTCTGCGCCGAAGATGTAACGGGGCTAAAATCATATACCGAATCTGTGGATTTGTAATTTTTTCGAAAATTACATCTGGTAGCGGAACGTTCTGTAAGCCTGTGAAGGGATACCTGTGAGGGATCCTGGAGGTATCAGAAGTGCGAATGCTGACATAAGTAACGATAAAAGAAGTGAAAAACTTCTTCGCCGAAAATCCAAGGGTTTCTGCGCAAGGTTAATCCGCGCAGAGTTAGTCGGCACCTAAGGCGAGGGCGAAAGCCGTAGTCGATGGAAATAAGGTTAATATTCCTTAACCAGATGGTAGTGACGGATCTTGTAAGTTGTGAGTTCTTAATGGATTGAGCTCGCCGCGAAAAGGTTCCAAGAAATAGCTCCATCATTAGACCGTACCCTAAACCGACACAGGTGGATTAATAGAGTATATTTAGGCGCTTGAGAGAATGATGTTGAAGGAACTCGGCAAAATGCTTCCGTAACTTCGGGATAAGGAAGACCTGTTTTTAGGCAACTAGAGATGGGTGGCACAAGCCAGGGAGAAGCGACTGTTTATCAAAAACACAGGGCTCTGCTAACACGTAAGTGGATGTATAGGGTCTGACGCCTGCCCGGTGCTGGAAGGTTAATGCGGTTGGTGCAAGCTAACTTCTGAAGCCCCAGTAAACGGCGGCCGTAACTATAACGGTCCTAAGGTAGCGAAATTCCTTGTCGGGTAAGTTCCGACCTGCATGAATGGCGTAACGATTTCTCCGCTGTCTCCAACATCAACTCAGTGAAATTGAATTCTCCGTGAAGATGCGGAGTTCGCGTAGTTAGACGGAAAGACCCCGTGCACCTTTACTGCAACTTTACATTGGTATTAGGAAAAACATATTTAGTATAGGAGGGAGACATTGAAGCATAGGCGTCAGTTTATGTGGAGTCACCAGTGAAATACCTCTTTTGTTTTTCTTGGTATCTAACTGATCGCCGTTATCCGGCATCAAGACATTGTATGGTGGGTAGTTTGACTGGGGCGGTCGCCTCCCAAATAGTAACGGAGGCGTGCGAAGGTAGGCTCAGAACGGTCAGAAATCGTTCGTAGAGTGCAATGGCATAAGCCTGCCTGACTGTGAGACTGACAAGTCGAGCAGAGACGAAAGTCGGTCATAGTGATCCGGTGGTTCTGAGTGGAAGGGCCATCGCTCAACGGATAAAAGGTACGCCGGGGATAACAGGCTGATACTGCCCAAGAGCTCATATCGACGGCAGTGTTTGGCACCTCGATGTCGGCTCATCACATCCTGGGGCTGGAGCAGGTCCCAAGGGTTTGGCTGTTCGCCAATTAAAGTGGTACGTGAGCTGGGTTCAGAACGTCGTGAGACAGTTCGGTCCCTATCTGCTATGCGTGTAGAAGAATTGAGAGGAGTTGACCCTAGTACGAGAGGACCGGGTTGAACATACCACTGGTGGACCGGTTGTAGCGCCAGCTGCAGTGCCGGGTAGCTAAGTATGGACGAGATAACTGCTGAAAGCATCTAAGCGGGAAACTCACCTCAAAACTAGTTCTTCCAATAGAGCCGTGGTAGACCACCACGTTGATAGGCTGGATGTGGAAGCGCAGTAATGCGTGCAGCTGACCAGTACTAATAGCTCAAATGGCTTGATTTATGCACTGAAAAAAATTTTTGGATATAATTAATTATTTAAAATTTAAAAAAATCAAATAAAATAGTCTTTTTTCGGGAGAATTCTTTCTTCTATCTTTTTTTTATTTTCGTATAAATTTATAATTTTTTCTACTTCTTGGTTTGTATCATGCCTAATGCAGTGTAAGTTATGGCAATCTTTACTTGGGTCCAATTTTTTCATTACATTTTTTCTTTTTTTTCCATTCCACATTTCACTCAAAGTTTCAAACCTTAAATCACCTATTTTCTTTGAATTTTCGCCCCTAAAATACGGACAGACATAGCAACCTGAGGGAGTAATCAATGTTCTAAGTTCAGCACTTCTACAATTACTATAATTTTTTTTCTGATTTCCAACTTTCTCTCTTTTAAGTGCAGACTCAAGCATTACTGACTCTAAAACTCTAAAATTTTGATCTTCTAACTTTTTTGACATTTCTAATTGAACGCTTGCTATTTGCATATCTTTTTCACTGTGCATAACAATTTGATGAAAATCGTCATAACTTGGTTTAAGCTCAAAATAATCACAACCTATCTCTTTAGATAGTTTTGCTGCATCATAAATTTCATATACATTTGTATGTTCAATCAAACCTATATTTGATCCAGCAGGATTTTCTATTAATCCATCAGCTCTCGTTCTTATTAAAAATGAATATCCTAATATACCCCTTTTTTTTCTAGCAAGTTCTTTCATGTTTTCAACGACTAAATTAAATTTTGATTTACCAGTTTTAGTTGGTCTTAAATTTCTAAACATTTCGTCTGTTGCAACATCCATAGAAACTCTTGTCCAAGATACATATTCGGCAATTATATCTATATATCTTCCCATCAAAGTACCATTAGTTGTTAAACCAATTTGTACACCATTTTCTCCAAGTCTTTTTATTAGTTCTATAGTTGTTGGATGACCTAATGGTTCTCCACCACCTATAAGAATTACCGCAGTCACTCCAGATTTAATTATATCGTCAGTAATTTCTTTCATTTTATCTTTTGAAAAACCTCTATCTAAAGGATTCTTTTGGTTTAGCAAATCCCCGCTTATACAACCAGGACATGCCAAATCACAAACTGTGGTAGGGTCTAATTCGATTACAAAAGGAGATTTGTTTTCACCTTTGACTAAATCGTTATTTATTTTATCCAAAACTTTTTTTTGATATAATTTTGGTAGTAATTGCATCTTGGCCATAAATAACACTTATCATTTATGGGAATATTGTAAAGTAAGTATTATCTAGTATTAATAAGTAAAATTAAACAAACATAAATATGGAAAATTATAAAAAATTAATTTCAAAAAATTATAAAAAAAAATTCTTAAATATTTTTTTGAAAAATTCCTCGAAGAAAATTATTACTTATAATGAAGAAAAGATTGACTATAAGGAATTATTATCAAAAATCATTCAAATTAATAATTTTATTAAAGAAAAAAATCTTGAAAAAAAAACTTTAATTATACAATTTAAAGACAGATCATTAACTCTTATATTTTATCTTGCTGCAATTTTTTCTAATATAACAATCTGTCCTTTAGATCCTAATTTACCCAAATCTAGGCTCAATAAAATTAAGAAATCAATTAATGCTTATAAAGTATTAAAAAATTTAAGTTTAAAAAATAGGCTGTATACCAATACAAAAAAGTTAAATTTTAGTGACCATAATTTTTTAATTACTTTTTCTTCAGGCACATCTGGAGATCCAAAAGGTATAGTTCACAGCACAAATAATATTTTAGGTTCATCTTTTTCATATTCTAAACTTATAAAGCTAAACGATAAGACAAGAGTTTTACATTGTCTGCCAGAATTTTATATGGCAGGTATAGTAAATACATTCATTTCATGTATTTGGACTTCTAGCCAAGTATTTATCGTAGATACTTTCAGTGTAAAAAGTATTTTTAAATTATGGTTAAACATCAAAAACTTTAAAATAAATCTTGTATACTTAGTACCCTCTATTTATTCGATGATATCAAATTTTAGTCCTCCTAATGCAAGAGATATTATTAAAAATAACAAAATTAAATTTTTATCAACTTCAAATAATTTATATCCCAATATAAGAAAGACCTTTTTTCGTAAATTTAAAACTAAAATAAGATCGTGCTATGGAATTACAGAGATGGGAGGCCCATTAACAAATGAAGCTCAAGGGAATTTACAATCAGACTCAGTGGGAAAAATAATTAAAGGATGTAAATTTAAAATAAAAACAATTGAAAATAAGAAAATATTATTTTTTAAAAGCACTTTTTTATGTAAGCATTTATTAATTTCAGGCAAAAAAAGAAAAATTAAATTAGATAATCAAGGTTATTTTAACTCTCAAGATACTGGATATATAAAAAATAGACAAATTATTTTAACAGGAAGAGAAAAGGATATTTTAAAAAAAGGTGGAGAATTGATATATTTGAAAGATATAGAGAATGTGTTAATTAAATGTGGTTTTGTTGAAGAGGTTGCTGCAGTTGGAATTCAGGATGATTTATCAGATGAAAAATTAAATATATATATTGTATTAGATTCCAAAAAAAATTTAGACAAGAAAGTAAAAAAACTAATTAAAGTAAGTGAAAGAGAAATGTATAAGACTGAGAGACCTGACAAAATAATATTATTAACAAAAATGCCAAAAACTTCTTCTGGAAAAATAATTAAAAGACAATTGATAAAAGTAGATGCAAAAAATAAAATTAAAGAAATTATTCTATAACAATAAATGGAAAAAGCCCTCGAGCACTGAGATTTATAAACACTTTACTTATAATGGGTTAGAAGTAGAGATACCGGTTTGTAATGAAGAAGATATAAAAAAATGCATTAATTCTTCAAAGATTGGTGCAAAAAAATTGAAATCTTTTTCAAACATTAAAAAATCAAAAATTTTAAAAAAAATTTCTTCAATCATTAAAAAAGAAGCTAATACTTTGGCCCTTAAAGAAAGCGTTGAATTAGGAAAAAATTTTTCCAGTGCAAAAAAAGAAATGTTGGCGTGCGCAGATCTTTGGAAACATGCAAGTGAAGAAATTAAAGAAAAAAAAAATAAAATAATTAATAAAAAAAATGTAAAATTAATTGAATATATGGATCCAGTTGGTATTGTTTGTTTGATTATACCTTGGAATTTTCCTATGATTGTATTGTCCGAAAGACTTCCATATATTTTAGCTGCAGGTAATAGTGTTATAATTAAACCCAGTGAAAATGGTAGTTTATCAATTAATTACTTTATAGATAAAATTCAAAATAAAGGATTACCAGTTGGAGCAATTAATTTAATTACAGGAAATGTAAAAACAGGAAAAAATTTAGTTAAACATAAAGATATCAATATGATATCTTTTACGGGATCCACAAAATCAGGAAAAGCAATTTATAAAGAATCTGCCAAATCATTAAAAAGATTAAGTCTTGAATTGGGTGGCAAAAATCCAATGGCAATTTTTCATGACGCAAATATAAATAAAGCTGCAGATGACATACTATTTTCATTTGTGCATAACGCTGGACAATGCTGCGTATCAGGCTCTAGATTATATATTGACTCTAAAATTTATATAAATTTTATGAGAATATTGAAATATAAGTTAGAAAAAATTAAAAATTATCAAAGCACAACAACATTAAATCAGTATCTAAAAATCAAGAAGATCATTTTAAATGGTATCAAAAAAAAAATCCCAGTTTTATATAAAAGAAAAGAATTATTTGATGATCAAAATAGAATTATATATCCAATAATATTTAAAAAAAATAAAAACTCATCACTATTAGATGATGAAATCTTTGGACCAGTATTGACAATAGAAACTTTTAATAAAACAAAAAATCTAATTAATCTTATGAATGATACTAACTATGGTTTATCAGCTTTGATTTGGACAAAAAACAAAACGAAAGCAATAAATTTAGCAAAAGAGATTAATTTTGGAAGGATATGGATCAATGGAAATATTTCTCAAAACTATCCAGAATTATCTATTGGAGGTTTTAAAGAGTCTGGTTTAAATAGAGAAACTGGTGAGTCGGGCATTAAAACATATTCAGAAATTAAATCTTTAATCGTAAATTAATGAACAAAAAACACTCCAAAATTTTAATTCACTGGCTTAAAAACAAAAGAATAAATATTAAAGATAACTTGGATTTATTTTCAAATGAGAAGTTAGATTCTTTTAGTTTTATTGAGTTGCTAGTTTATATTGAAAAAAAAAATAAAATAAAATTAGACCATGAGAAAATATTTAAAAAAAAAAAATTAACTATTCTACAACTATCGTCGATAATACAAGAAAGTGAAAATTCACAAATTAAAAAAAAGAAAACATAAAATACTTTTAGAATATTTAAAAAAAAATTTTAAAAGTAAACACGTTTTGTATGATTCAAAAAAACTCTTTGATTGGCAGTATTTAAATAAAAATTATTATAATTTTTATGTGCTTGAGTCAGAAAAAATCATTAAGGCTGTACAGGGATATATTCCAACTAGCAGATACGACGAAAATTTAGAAAATGATACAATATTTATGTCAATTTGGTCTTCTAGTGAAATTTCAAAAGGATCAAAATTATTCTTTTATTTTTTAAATAATTTGAAATTTAATTTGTTAGTAGGCTTAGGGAGTAGCAATGAATCATTTTTATTTCAAAAAATGCTTAAATTTAATTGTGGATATATGAAACATTATTTTTTGGCAGCAAAACAAAAATCAAAAAAATTGATTTCTCCAAAGAATTTTACTAATCAAAAATCAGTTAAAATAATTAAAAATTTTACGAAAATAACTAATACAAAACAAATTAATAAAATTGATAAAAATGTTTTCACACATCAATATCCAAGAAAATCAAAAAAGTATCTAATAAATAGATATTTAAAACATCCTTTTTATAATTATATTTTATATAAGGTAACCAACAAAAACAAAACAGTTGGAATATTTGTTTTTAGGATTTGTAAGTTTAATAATAAATCTGCAATAAGAATTATAGATTTTTTAGGTGAAGAGGATAATTTAATTCATGGTAGATCATTATTTTTGTTTTTATTAAAAAAATACAAATCGGAATATATAGACATGTACTCATACGGAATAAAAGAAGATATCCTAAGAAAATCAAGTTTAGAAAATGTAAATAAGTATAAAAGGATGAAACTTGTAATACCAAATTATTTTGAGCCATTTTTTAAAAAAAATATAAAATTACCCTATGCTTTTAAATGCTCTCCAGATATAAAAAAAAAAGTTCGTTTTTTTAAAGGAGATTCTGATTTAGATAGACCAAATATTATTAATTAGGCTGTTTATATAATATTTTCATTTTTAAGAAATTTAACAATTTGATCTTGATTTAAAATTTTTTCATTAAGCACTATATTTTTTACCTTTTTAATCTTGTATCTATTTGAAAAATCTAGAACGTACATCTTTTTTATTTCTTTTAAAAATTCTATTTCATCATTTGATATAAACTTTTCATTTATCTTTTCACCATTCTGTTTATTAGTAAATTTGATTTTAGATTTAGATTTAAAATTTTTTAATAAAGCTTTTGCAAGATCTAAAATTTTAAATTTACCAATATTTTTAAATATAAAAACCTCTGAGCCTTTTGCGATTGAAATAGAGTTCAGTATCATATCGGTCGCTACATTAATTGTCATAAAATATCTTATCATGTTTTTATCTGTAACAGTTAAAGGCATATTATTTTTAATTTGATAAATAAATTTTTCTATTACAGAACCTCTTGAGGCCAGTATGTTCCCAAATCTTACTGCAGAAAATTTTATGGGTATATATCCAGTATTTATACCTGAATTGATTATAAGTTTTTCTGCAAGACTTTTTGTCTGACCCATTGTTGTTGTTGCCATAGCAGCTTTATCAGTACTTATATGCATGAAGTTTTTGACTTTATTTGCTATAGATGCATTAACTATATTTTGAGTTCCATAAATATTTGTTTTTATTGCTTCATTTGGATTATAATTGCATATTTCAACATGTTTTAGAGCCGCGGTGTGTATGACTATATCTACTTTATTTGTAGCTAGGTCGCATCTTTCATATTCTCTTATATCTCCATAAAGGAATCTAACCTTCTTTAAATTTAATTTATTTTTTTCAATTAAACTTTTTAAATTGAAAAGTCCATTTTCATCATTACTTAGAGCTCTTATTGTTTTGCAATTTTTTTTTAAAAGTTTAAGAACGAGGGATTTTCCAATAGACCCAGTTGCTCCTGTTATTAGAATAGTTTTATTTTTATAGAAATTTTTATTGAACATAGTATTTTTTAAGTGTTTTTTTGATATTAAACTTATTTTTATAACCAGTTTTTTTCATACTTTTTATATTAATTTTTTGCGAGTAGTCCAATCTTAAGTTTTTTTTTAAATCTATCACATCAATTATTTTATTGAACTTTTTTTCAAACAAAGAAATAATTTGATTTATTTTAAGATTTTCATTAATTAAATAAATCATTTTATTTTTTTTTAATTTTTCAGGTTGTTTCAATAAACTATTAAGATGTCCAGCTAAATCATTTATATTAATAAAATTTCTTGAGGTTTTGACATTACTAGCTGTAAATTTTGGTTTGTTTTTTTCTAATGCATTTATAAT
>CACIQS010000019.1 GCA_902588855.1 uncultured Pelagibacteraceae bacterium
CCCACATCCTGAAGTTATCAAAACCATTTTAAACACTGGTGTAAACCAATTTGATGTTGCCTCAATTGAGGAAATTAAGGCTATAAGAAAACTAACTCTAAATGCAAAATGTTCTTACATGCATACTGTAAAAAGTAGAGAAAGTATAAAGGAGGCCTATTTTAATTATGGTGTAAAAACTTTCTCATTAGATACGAAAGAAGAGTTAATTAAAATTATCGAAAGTACAAATAATGCAAATGATTTAGAATTATTTGTAAGGGTTGCTGTTTCAAATGAACATGCTGAAATTGATTTATCTAAAAAATTTGGAGCACTAACATCTGAAGCTGCAGGATTACTAAGATTAGTAAAACAATATGCAAAAAAAATTGGATTAAGTTTTCATGTTGGATCTCAGTGTATGCATCCAATTTCATACGCCAAAGGCATAAATGAAATTGGAAATATAATTAAAAAAACAAAAATAATACCTGATACAATAAATGTTGGCGGGGGATTTCCTACAATTTATCCAGATTTAATTCCTCAATCATTAGATGAATACTTCAATGAAATTAAAAAAAGTTTTACTAATTTAAAATTAGAGAAGTTGCCCGAGATAATTTGTGAACCAGGAAGGGCATTAGTTGCAGAAAGTGGCTCAACAATTGTTAAAGTTAATCTTAGAAAAAAACAAAAACTTTATATAAACGATGGAACATATGGAACCCTATTTGATGCTGGGACACCTAACATAGTTTATCCAACTAAAATGATTAAAGAAAATTCCAATAAAATAATTTCAAAAAAATTGACTGCTTTTGATTTCTTTGGTCCTACTTGCGATAGCATGGATTATATGAAAGGACCTTTTTTATTACCAAATAATATTAAAGAAAATGATTACATAGAGCTTGGTCAACTTGGAGCATATGGATTAACGTTTAGAACACAATTCAATGGTTACTATTCAAATGAAATTTATGAAGTTGAAGATAAACCAATAATGTCAATGTATGAGAAAGACGTTAACAGCGCTCATATGGTTGCTTAATGTCAGACCAAAAAAATCCAGGACATAATAGTAAAAGAGATTTTTTAAAAAATCCTGTTGAACATATAGATATTACTTCATTTGACTCTAGAACAATTATTTCCTCAATGGAAAAAATGTCATTTGTATCTAGAGAAACTGCAAATGCAGCAAACATTTACAACGAAATGCTTAAAGATAAGGAATGCACAATCTTTCTAACATTAGCAGGATCAACATCTGCAGCAGGGTGTATGAACATTTATAAAGATCTAGTTAAATATAATATGGTTGATGCAATTGTAGCAACAGGAGCATCAATTGTAGATATGGATTTTTTTGAAGCACTTGGATTTAAACATTATCAAGGATCTCAATTTCAAGATGACACTGAATTAAGAGATAATTATATAGATAGAATTTATGACACTTATATTGATGAAGAAGAGCTTCAAATGTGTGATAAAATTATTTGTGAGATAGCGGATACTTTAGAAAAACGAAGTTATACATCAAGAGAATTTATTTTTGAAATGGGGAAATATTTAAAGAAAAATTCAAAAAAGAAGGACTCTTTAATTGAAACAGCCTACGATAATAATGTTCCTATATTTTGTCCTGCTTTCACAGACTCAAGCGCAGGCTTTGGTCTTGTAATGCATCAAGAAAAAAATCCTAAAAAACATATGACCATAGACTCTGTTAGAGAATTTAGAGAACTTACAGAAATTAAAATTAAATCAAAAGGTTCTGGTTTATTTATGATTGGTGGGGGAGTTCCTAAAAATTTTATTCAAGATACCGTTATCTGTGCTGAGCTTCTTGGTAAAAATGTAGATATGCATAAGTATGCAGTACAAATTACAGTTGCCGATAGTAGAGATGGTGCGTGCAGTAGCTCTACATTAAAAGAAGCAAGTTCTTGGGGTAAGGTGGATGTTACTAAAGAACAAATGGTATTTGCTGAAGCGACAAGCGTATTACCACTAATAGCTAGTGATGCTTACCACAAAGGTGAGTGGAAAAATAGAGAACGAAAAAACTTCTCAAAAATATTTATATAAAATTGAAATATTTATCAAACAAATATGGTTTCTTAGGAATTGATAATAAATTCAACTTTAAAGAAAAAGTAGTAATTGTTCCATTTGGACTTGAAAAAACTGTTAGTTATGGCGGTGGCACAAAAAATGGACCAAAGGAAATTATCAAAGCTTCTCACCAAGTTGAGCTTTATGATGAGGAACTAAATTGTGAACCTTACAAAAAAATAGGTATCAAGACATTAAAACCATTTAAAATAGATAAAAATATTAAAGTAGCATTAAATAAAATTTCTAAAATTAATAGCGAAATTTTAGATAAAAAACTATTTCCAATGACTTTTGGTGGTGAGCACTCAATCACACCAGGATGCATTGTTCCTTTTACAAAAAAATTTAAGAATATTTGTCTTTTACATTTTGATGCTCACGCAGATTTACGTCAAAGTTATAATGGTGAAAAATATTCACATGCATCAGCGATAAGAAGATGTTTGGATTATAAAAATGTATCTTTAATTTCTTTTGGAATAAGAAATATATCAGAAAGTGAAATTCCATTTTTGAAAAAAAATTCAAATAGAATAGATATCTTCTGGGCAAAAGATAAAAAAAAATGGAATTTTAATAAATTTAAAAAATTAATAAAAAATAAGACTGTTTACTTAACGTTTGATGTGGACGGATTAGATTCAAGTATTATGCCGGCTACTGGAACACCTGAACCAGGTGGATTGTTGTGGGATGAAACATTAGAGATAATTAGAATTGCTGCAAAAAATTCAAATATAGTTGGAGCTGACATTAATGAACTTTCTCCAATTAAAGGATTTAATTCCTATAATTTTCTTGTTGCTAAATTAGCTTATAAAATTTTATCTTATAAATTTTTATACTAAGCTTTAATTGGTTTAAATATTTTTAATAACATTCTAAATGGTATTAACATTATTAATGCTACTAGTATTTTAACTCCTAAATCACCTAGAGATAAAGTTACCCAAGGAACTCCTGTTCCATAAAATGATATTGAGAAAAATAAAAAGGTATCAACAGTTGAACCAATTAATGATGAAGTTAGCGGAGCAACAAACCACTGTTTTTTTCTTAGACGATCAAATATTTGAATATCAAGCAATTGGGCTGTAAGGAAAGCGATTCCTGATCCAATTGCAATTCTTATAGATATTAAATCTTCGAAGTTTGTTGAAAAAAATAGAGTAAAAATAATCCCTATAAAAAAACCAAAATAAACTATTTTTCTTGCGATTATTTTTCCATAAGATCTATTTGCTAAATCGGTTATCAAAAAAGCTACAGGATAACTAAAAGCTCCATAAGTAAGAATTTCATTTAATCCATAATGATTTATAGGAAATTGAACAAGATAGTTTGAGGATAAAACAACTACACCCATCATTAAAGATAGGCTTATAAAAAATTTATTCATTAAACTGATTTAGCTACAGGCTTTTTCTTATATGGTGATTTTAATAAAATAACTTTTTTAAGTTTTTTTAATCTTGGGGATATATTTTTATTTTTTACAGTTTTTAAGAACTCGTCAAGACTTCCTTTTTTATCAACTGATCTTACTCCTGAATTGCTAACTGTTAGTTTCAAACTTCTTCCGGCAAGCTCACTTGTAAATTTTACCTTTTTTAAATTAGGTAAAAATCTTCTTTTAGTCTTATTGTTAGCATGACTAACATTATGACCTTTCATAGGAATTTTACCAGTAAGTTCGCATTTTTTTGACATAATTTCACTGCCTATATAAGGGGAGATATTAAAGGCGTCAAGTTTATTAAAATTAAGAAAGAGTTTTATTTCCAACGATTTCTGAAATATTTTTCACTCCATCTCTAAGAAGTAATTCTTTTAGGTCCTTTTTAATGTTTGCAGCAATGTTGGGTCCTTGAAATACCATCCCGGTATATAACTGAACATAATCTGCCCCTGACAAAAATTTATCATGTGCAGACTTTCCTGAGTCTATACCTCCTACCCCAATTATTTTAATTCTACCATTTAGCAATTTAAAGAATTGATTAATAAGTAAATTTGATTTTTGCTCAATTGGCTTTCCTGACAAGCCTCCTTTTTGGTGTCGTTGGATATTTTTTAAATCATCTCTAGTGCTATCTGATGTATTAGAAATAATTATTGCAGATATTTCATTTTCTAAAAGGATCTCAGATATTAATTCAATTTGCTTTAAATCAATATCTGGAGAAATTTTAACTACAATTGGAATATTATTTTTCAGTTCATTTTTCTTATCTTTAATTGAAATTAATAATTCTTTTAATTTATTTTCATCATGAAAATTTCTTAAATTTTCAGTATTTGGAGAAGAAATATTAATTGTAATATAATCAGCAACTTCATAAAATTTTTCTAATCCTATTAAATAATCATTCAATCGATTATCAGAGTCTTTATTTGGTCCAACATTTACTCCAAGTATTCCAATTTTTTTATTTGATTTTATTCTGTTTAAAATAGTTTCAGATCCTTGATTATTGAAACCCAATCTATTGATTAATGCTTGATCCTCTACTAATCTAAATACTCTTGGCTTTTTATTACCATATTGTTTCAAAGGAGTAACAGTTCCAACTTCAACAAAACCAAATCCCAATTTAAACAAAGGATTATAAACTTCTGCATTTTTGTCAAAACCAGCTGCTATTCCTATAGGATTGCTTAAATCTTTCCCAAATATTTGTGTTTTAAAAATTGGATCATTTTTATTTTCATCAAATACGTTTGATACTAAATTAAATTTTAAAGATTGAATTGCTAAAGTATGGGCTTTTTCTGGATCTAATTTGAAAATTAAAGATCTTAAATTTGAATACATTATTTGAGTTTACTCATTATAAGGTCTTTTGTTTCATTAACACCAAAAAAACTTATAAAAAATCCCATTCTTGGTCCATTTTCATCGCCAAAAACTACTTCGTAAATAAGTTTAAACCAATCCCTTAAATTTTCAGCATAACCATTTTCTTTTCCAGTTGAATAAATCAAAGTTTGAATTTCCTCTGGTGGCATTTGATCACTGCATTTTTCTAAAGTTTTAATTAATGCTTCAAGAGCTTTTTTTTCACTTTCAGAAGGTGTTTTATATTTTTTTTGAGACTTAATTACATCATTAAAATATTTAATTGCGTAGCTTACTAATCCATCAAAAATAGGAAAATTAGTTTCTTGAATATTAGATTTGTATTTCTTTACAAATTTCCATAACAGATCTTTGCTATCTGCATTACTAGTCTCTACTAAATTCAATAACATTGAAAAACTCATAATCATATCTTCTTTTGGAACATTTCCATTGTGAACATGCCATACTGGATTCATTACTAATTGTTGCTCAGTCTGCTTTTTAGATTTTTCAATGTTGTCTAAATATTCATCTACTGCTTTCGGAACTATTTCTTTATAAAGTTTTTTTGCTCTTTTTGGATTTTGATACATATATAAAGATAAACTTTCTGGAGAAGCATACTTCAACCATTGATCAATAGTTATTCCATTGCCTTTAGATTTTGAAATTTTCTCACCCTTTTCATCAAGAAAAAGTTCATATGCAAACCCAGATGGATTCTTTTTACCCAATAAATTAATAATTTTTGTAGATAAAATTGCACTTTCAATCAAATCCTTACCATACATTTCAAAATCAATATCTAAAGCAAACCATCTCATCGCCCAATCTACTTTCCACTGTAATTTACAATTGCCGTCTAAAATACTACTCTCTAATTTTTTACCTTTATTATCGAATATGATTTTAGAATTAGTTTGATCAATTTCTATAACAGGTATC
This sequence comes from uncultured Pelagibacteraceae bacterium, assembly GCA_902588855.1. Lineage (GTDB taxonomy): Bacteria > Pseudomonadota > Alphaproteobacteria > Pelagibacterales > Pelagibacteraceae > Pelagibacter. The sequence goes on from CACIQS010000019.1 coordinate 5,897, forward strand.
TCCAAAACATGACCAGTGTCAGGGCATACAGGTAAAAAAGGACTGTATGTTTTTTGTCTTTCTTTCCCGAGTGTGGGTAAAATTATATTCATTATTCCTTCATAATTTTCTAAGATGATTTTCAAAGTAGTATTAAAAAATCCTGACTTATACAAAGATGTAGAACTTTTAAAATTATATTTAAAATTAAAACTGTTTAAAAAATCCTTCAACATTTCATTATTATGTTCTCCAAAACTATTAAATTTTTGAAAAGGATCAGGTACTTGCGTTAAAGGTTTGTGAAGATTTTGTTGCAACAATTCTTGATTAGGAACATTATCTGGGACTTTTCTCAAGCCATCCATGTCATCTGAAAATGTAATAATTTCTGTTGGTAAATCTGTGAGTTGATTAAGTGCATTAACCATCATTGAAGTTCGGGCAACCTCTCCAAAAGTTCCTATATGAGGTAATCCACTTGGACCATATCCAGTTTGAAGAGTAATCTTACCTTTTTTTTCTATAAAAGATTTTCTTTCACGAAGCATTTTTTTAGCTTCAACAAAAGGCCAAGCACTTGTCTTTTCTAGGACATCTTTTTTAATCATGAATTGCTCTTTTTAACCTTAAACTAGTGATTATATTAATTCTTATAGAGTTGAAATTTATTTACCATAAAATATTGTTCTTTCAAAATGTCTAATTACAAAACTGTTTTTTTTACACTGGGAATTTTGCAAATAATATTGGGTGTATCAATGTTCATCCCAATTATAGTACAATTCTTTTACTCAGAAATAGACTCATCTTTCTTTGGTTCATCAATTGTAACTATAATATTTGGAACTTTATTTTTTTTATCTAATTTAGATCATGATAAAAAACTGAATTTACAACAAGCTTTCTTATTAACTGCCCTATCTTGGATTAGTATTGCAATATTTGGATCTTTACCGTTCGTATTCTCTAGTATTGAACTTTCAATTACAGACTCTTTTTTTGAGAGTATGTCAGGAATTACTACAACTGGATCTACAATAATCTCAGATTTAGAGAATGCACCAAAGGGTCTTCTTTTATGGAGAGCCATTTTACAATGGCTAGGTGGAATTGGAATAATTATAATGGCGATTACTTTAATGCCAATAATGAATGTTGGAGGTATGCAGTTATTCAAAATTTCGAGTAATGATTCTTCAGAAAAAATACTACCTAAGTCTAAAGAAATAGCACTTAGATTAATTTACATTTACTCAGGATTAACAGGGCTTTGTGCAATCACTTATTGGATATTTGGTATGGGTAAATTTGATAGTTTAACACACTCAATGACTACAATCGCTACTGGGGGGTTCTCTAACTACAACGAGTCTATTGGTTACTTTAATAGTTTACCAATCGAAGTTTCATCAATGTTTTTTATTATATTGGGAAGTATTCCTTTTATTGCTTACATTAAATTTATAAGTGGAAACAAAAAAATTTTTTTAAATGATATTCAAATTAAAACTTTTTTAAAAATAATAATATTCACTGTTATTATTTTATCTATTTACTTATTATTTTCTAACCATGAAAACTTTAGTTTAAGATCAATATTTTTTAATACTATATCAATATTGAGTGGTACTGGTTATGTAAATGCAGAATTTGATAGCTGGGGAAGTTTTCCTATAACCTTGTTTCTTGCACTAATGTTTATTGGTGGATGTGCAGGATCTACAGCTTGCGGTGTAAAAATATTTAGGATTCAAATTCTTTATCTATTTATTCTAAACCAATTAAAAAAAATAATTTATCCTAAAGGAGTTTTTGTAATTAAGTATGATCAAAGTGCAGTTGATGAAAAGTTTATAGCTTCAATTATTTCATTTATTTATTTTTATATCGTAATATTTTTTATTCTAACTGCATTATTATCCTTAACTGGTTTAGATTTTATTACTGCTATCTCAGGTGCCGCTACGTCTATTTCAAATGTTGGGCCTGGTCTTGGTCCAATAATTGGCCCAAATGGAGATTTTTCTTCATTACCAGACCTTTCTAAATGGATTTTAACAGTTGGTATGATTTTAGGTAGACTTGAGCTGTTTGCGATATTAGTATTGTTTTTACCATCATTTTGGAAAAATTAGTTATGTCTGAAATTAAAAAAACATCCTGGTTAAAATCCATTTCAGTTTACAAAGATATTCGAATGCTAAGAATTTTATTGCTTGGTGCAATCAGTGGATTTCCGTGGGTCTTGATTGCTAGTAGTTTAAGTCTTTGGTTAAAAGAAGAGGGATTAAGTAGATCAACAATTGGATGGGCTGGACTTATATTTGGAGTTTATGCTTTTAATTATCTTTGGGCACCAATTATAGATAGAATTCAGATCCCTTTCCTAACAAAAAAATTAGGACACCGAAGAGGATGGATTGTATTAATGCAATTAGTTATTCTGTTTAGTTTACTAGTTTGGAGCATTATAAATCCTACAGAAAATTTAGCATTGATAATAACAGTTGGATTAATCATTGCCATAGCATCAGCAACTCAAGACATTACGGTAGATGCATTAAGAATTGAACAAATTAACGAAAATGAAGGAAAATCAATGGCAGCAGGTGCTGCTATGGCTGTAGTTGGTTGGTGGACAGGCTACAAATTAGGTGGTGTAGTTGCTTTATTTACTGCAGAGTTCTTTGAAAATCTTGGTATCCAAGATTATTGGCAAGCAACTTTTTTAATATTGGGTGTTCTAATTATTTTAATGAATATTGCCCTAATGTTTGTTCATGAACCAATAGAAACTGACAGACAATCAAAACAAAAGGAAACTGATAATCTGATTAAGGGTAAACTTGGATCTAGCAATATTATCACAACTTTTGTTGCATATATCACTGGAACAATTGGTGGGCCGATCATCAGCTTTTTTAAAAAAAATGGTTTTGCCATAGCTGCAGGAATTTTAGGATTTGTATTTTTATTTAAAATTGGAGAGGCATTCATGGGCAGAATGTCGATTGTATTTTATAAAGAAATAGGATTTTCAAAAGGACAAATAGCAATCTATTCAAAAGGTTTGGGTTGGATCACAACTGTCGTATTTACTTTAATCGGTGGCATTATGGCCATGAGGGCTGGAACTATAAAAACCATGTTCTTTGCAGGAGGATTAATGGCGATTACAAATCTGTTATTTGCCGTTTTAGCATGGACTGGTAAATCTGAATTATTATTTGCAATAGCAGTTATCGCCGACGATATTACTGCTGCTTTTGCAACTGTTGCATTTGTAGCATTTATATCTTTACTGGTTGATCGAACATATACAGCAACACAATATGCATTACTAGCTTCTATAGGAACTGCCGGAAGAACAACTTTAGCATCATCATCAGGAGCTTTGGTAGATTGGTTAAACGGAGATTGGGGAACATTTTTTGTCTTAACAACTATTATGGTTATTCCTTCACTAATATGCCTTTGGATGATTAAAAATAAAATTAAGATTGGTGCAAAATAGATTTTATTTCAAAGGTAGTTTTTCCAACATTTACAAAAAATCTTCTAAATCTTCAGAAGTCACTTCACAAATATTATATGGAGAAAAATTTAAAATTTTGTCCAAAAATAAAAATTGGATAAAAATAAAATCCGATTTTGATAATTATACTGGGTACATTCAGAATAAAAATTATTCAAAAGAATTTAGGGCTAATTATAAAGTAAGTAGCTTAAAAGCAAGCATCTATAAAAAACCAAACTACAAAACTAATATTTTTCTATCTCTTGGATCAAAGTTATCAGTTAAAGAAACTAACAAAAATTATGTCAGAATCGATAAAAATAAATGGGTTAAAAAAAAAGATATAAAAAACATAAATTACAAAGAAAAAAACTTCATTAAAATTTTTAAAAAATTTTTGAATATAAAATATATCTGGGGTGGAAAAAGTTATAGAGGAATAGATTGCTCGGCCTTATTACAAATATTTTACTATTACAATAATGAGTTTTTTCCTCGAGATACTAAGGATCAAATTAAATATTTAAATGGAAACTTAAAAACAAATTATCAAAAGGGAAATATCATTTTTTGGAAAGGGCATGTAGCAATATGTATAAATTCAAAGCAACTGATACATGCATATGGACCTGAAAAAAAAGTATTGATAATGCCTATACTTAAGACAATTAAAAGAATTGAGAAAACAGCAAAACTTAAAGTTAAAAAAATATCTAAAATTAAAATTTAACTTCTTCCAAAGTCTGGCTTATTAATATCTTGTTTTAGTTTAATTATTTTTGATCTGACTTTTTTAGTTTGAATAAGCTTTTTAATAATTGATTTATTATTTTTTGAATTGATATCAGATTTAAATGATTTCAAATTTTTAACAAATAAATCAATAGCGTTTGAAATATTTTTATTGTTATTGAAAAAAATATCTCGCCACATAATTTCATTAGAAGCCGCTATCCTTGAAAAATCTCTTAGTCCTCCTGCGCTAAATTTAATTAAATCGTAGCTTTGTTTTTTCTCAAAATCTTGAGCTGACTTAACTAAATTATATGCAATTAAGTGAGGCAAATGACTAGTTATTGAAAAAATTTTATCATGTTTTTCAGGTGACATGATTGTTACTTTTGATCCAATTTTCCCCCAAAATTTTTTCAAAAAATTTAAATTTTTTTTAACTGTATTTTTTTCTTTGATTACAATACACCATCTACCTTCAAACATATTACTCTTTCCGTGCTGTGGTCCACTTACTTCAGAACCAGCAATTGGATGACTGGAAGTCCAAGCAATCCCTTTTTTCAAAAATTTTTTTATTATTTTTGATGATTCAATTTTTGATGAACCAACATCAGTAATTAATGTGTTAGGTAAAATATAATTATTTATTTTCATAATTATATTTTTGTATTCACTCATGGGTGTACAAAAAATAATAAAATTAGATTTTGTTACAGCTTCTTTTAATGAACTAACTAACTTTCCGGGTAGTTTCAGATTTTTGATTCTGGATATATTTTTTTTTGACTTTTCGTAAATATATACTTTATCTGCTAATTTATTTTTATGTATAGATCTTAAAACTGAAGATCCAAGTAAACCACAGCCAATGATTAAAATATTTTTCATTTAATTAAAAATCTTTCGCACTGCATTCATGAATATTAGATTTTCTCTAGAAGAACCAATAGTTAATCTCAATTTGTTTTTAATATGATAACCATCTTCTGTAGATCTTAATATAATTCCTTTATTTTTTAATTTTTGGTATAGGAAATTTGCTGAATATTTGCACTTATCAAAATTTAATAGTAAAAAATTTGCTGATACAGCATTTGAAAAAATATTATATTTTTCAAGAAATTTTTTTAATATATTTGCATAATTTAAATTATGTTTAATAGACTTTTGAATAAATTGCTTATCCTTTAAAGACTCTGCGGCTGCAACTTGAGCCAAGCCATTTACGTTAAAAGGTGGTTTAATAACATTCAATGCTCTGATTATTTGTTTTGATCCGTATCCCCAGCCAATTCTAAATGAAGCCAAACCAAACATTTTAGAAAATGTTCTCAAAATAAATACGTTATCTTTATTTTTAAATAAGTCTAAACCAGAGCTGTAATCTTCATTTTTCATATATTCTGAGTACGCATCATCAATTACTAATAATATATTTTGATTCAACTTTCTTCTAAGTTCTAATGTCTCCTTTTTGGTTAAATATGTTCCTGTTGGATTATTTGGATTTGCAATAAAAACTATTTTAGTTTTCTTAGATACTTTTTTCAATATTTCTTCAATTGAAACTTTGAATTTATTTTCTTTTGCAAACACAACTTTTGCACCAACTATTTTTAACTCTGTATAAGATTTGTCTATGAAATTCTTTAGTGTTTTTAAAAAATCAGGAACATCCAATAAAAAAGAGTCGTGACCTTTATCAGACACAATCTCTACAAAACCAACATCTGCTCCAATAGAATTCAAAGCTATAACAATATCTTTATTTTCTTGAGTTGGATAAAGCCAATCAGAAGTAAAAGAAATTACAAAAAATTTAGCTTTTGTATTTTTAAATGCATCAGACAAATTTCCATTAAATTGTTTAACTAAATCAAAATAATCCATAGCTCTTGTAATGTAGAGGTAGCTATTTGCATCAAATCTATCTACAAATACAGATCCTTGGTATCTCAAATAACTCTCAATTTGAAAATCTGCATCAAAACCAAATTTCAAATCTTCTCTTTCTTGTAATTTTCTTCCAAACTTTTCCTGCAAACCTTTTTTTGAGAGATAAGTTATATGAGCTGCCATTCTTGCAACAGCAAGACCTTTACCTGGATTTGTGTTATTAGTTTCATAATTGCCATCTTTCCAATTGCTGTCAGCAGTGATTGCCTGTCTTCCCAGTTCATTGAAAGCAATATTTTGTGCCGAATGACTCGAAGTTGTAGCAATGGGTATAACAGTCTTAGCTTTATCAGGAAAGTTGGTGATAAATTGAAGAACCTGCATACCTCCCATAGAACCTCCAGTAATTGCAAATAGTTTATTAATTCCAAAGTGTTCAAGTAAATTATATTGTGCATTTACCATGTCATTAATTGTAATAACTGGAAAATCAGTCCCAAAAGTTTTTTGTGTTCTAGGATCTTTATGACTTGGTCCATAAGATCCCATACATCCGCCAATTACATTTGAACAAATAACAAAATATTTATTGGTATCTATTGCTTTGTCTGGCCCTACAGCAAAACTCCACCAACCATCTTTTTTAGTAATAGGGTTTAAACCAGTTACAAATTGATCTCCAGTTAGTGCATGAAATACTAATATGGCATTGTCTTTATTCTCATTTAAAGTCCCATAAGTTTCAAATGCAATTGGAAAATTGTTTATAGTTTTACCGCAATCTAATTTAAGAGGTTTTTTTACAATTAGTGTCTTAATATTTTCTTCTGTATTCATTTTTAAGCCTTTAGATGAATTGTGAGAAAAAAAAACTATTTTAGCGGTTTTTTTTAAGCGCTCGCAATTCAGTTAAATCAGCGCATAAATTTTGTACAAGAACTTCTAATTTATGTCAATTTTTTAAAATAAGATCATATTCTCTATAAATATTTGTTTTTTTATCTATAAAGAGCTCTTAAAAATAAAAAAATGAGCATACCTAAATTTAAAAAATTTGACATAGAAGCCTATAAGCCTGGCAAATCTAAAATTAACAAAATTAAAAAAGTCATTAAATTGTCAGCTAATGAGTCTGCTCTTGGTATGAGTCCATTAGCAAAAAAAGTAATATCTAAAAAAAATTTAGTATTAGATAAATATCCTGATGGAAAATCTACTAATCTAAAAATCGCAATATCTAAAGCTTATAAATGTAATTTTGATAAAATTATATGTGGAGCAGGTTCTGATGAAGTAATTCAAATGTTATGTCAATTGTATCTAAATCCAAAGGATGAAGTGATTGTTCCTCAATATAGTTTTTTAATGTACAGGATTTAGGCCATAAGACAACTTCATTTAAAGAAATAGTTGGTACTGGAAAAAAAGAAATAAACTTTAGTGAAGTAGAATTAGAAACAGCAAAAAATTATGCAGCAGAA
>CACIQS010000020.1 GCA_902588855.1 uncultured Pelagibacteraceae bacterium
CAGGAACACCAGGTATTTCTGATCCAGGTTTAATTCTAGTAAATGAATGTATAAAAGAAAATCTTAATATATTTTCAATACCTGGACCATCAGCAGTTACAACTGCTATTGCAGCAAGTGGATTTTCGGATAAGTTTTTGTTTTATGGTTTTTTACCAGAAAAAAAAAATCAAATTGAAGATGAATTAAAAAAACTGTCAAATTTCAATCACAGTTTAGTTTTTTTTTCATCATCAAAAAAAATAAATAAACTTATTCCTGCATTTAAAAAATTTTTTACTGGTAGAAAAATAGTCTTCTGTAGAGAACTGTCTAAGTTATATGAAGAGTATATTAGAAAGAATATTTATGAACTAGAATTATTTAATAATGAATTAAAAGGTGAATTAACAATAGTTATTTCTGAAAAAAGAGAAGAAAAAGCTTCACAAAAGCTAAGTGAATCAGATATTAATTTGATTAAGAAAATGATTAACAAATTAACTACAAAAGAAATTACTGATTTAATATGTAGAAATAAAAATATTCCCAAAAAAGTAGTTTATAATTTTTGTTTAAAAGTAAAAAATGAAATTTAAAATTTTAATAATTATTTTTTTATCAGTTATTTTGAGTGGTTGTGCGGCAGGAGTTGGTTCATCTGGATTATTTGGAACTGGAGTATCAGTTGCAATGGATCCAAGAACGGTTGGAACTCAAATAGATGACTCTATAATGCAGAAAACTATTTCAACTAAAATACTCGCTATGGACAAAAAACATTTCCTAAAAGTTAAGACAAAAGTTTTAGATGGAAGAATTTTTATAACTGGAAAAGTAGATGAACCTGAGGATAAGTTAAAAATTACTAAAATTGCCTGGGAAACTAAAGGTGCAAGATCTGTAAGAAATGACATTAAAATAAAAGAGAAATTTAATTTTAAACAATCAGCAAAAGATTTACTTATTACTTCTCAGTTAAGAACAGCTTTAATAGTAAATAAAAATATAAAAGCAACAAATTATCAAATTGATACATATAAAAAGAAAATTTATGTTTATGGAATAGCTTTAACTGACGAGGAAAAAGAAATGGTTATTAGTGAAGCAAAAGAAATTCTTGACGTTGAAGATGTTGTGGCAAGTATTTTGTTACTTGAAGATTTGAGAATTCAAAAAAATTAATCTATTTAATATTCAATAACCTGCGATGAATAAGCTGCAATCGAGGCTAAATTAATTATTTCAGATGTTGAAGATCTAAGCGGAGCGATTTCAATAGGCAATCCAAGTCCAATTAATAAAGGACCTATAACTTTTGTATCACCTAAAGTTTTCATTAACTTATAAGATATTGCTGCACTATGTTGTCCAGGCATTATTAAGATATTTGCTTTACCTACTATTTTTGAAAAAGGATATAGTTCTTCGTAATCAGGATTTAGAGCAACATCAGGCTGCATATCGCCATCAAATTCAAAATTAACTTGTCTATTTTTTAAAATATCTACTGCTGTACGAATGTGTTTTGTTCTACTCGTTAAAGGTTGTCCAAATGTAGAGTGTGATACAAACGCAATTTTTGGATCAATTCCAAAAAGTCTTACTACTCTAGCTGCTGAAATTGCTATTTCTGCCATTTCTTCTGATGTTGGGTATTCGTGAACGCTTGTATCTGCAATAAAAATTGTTTTTCCTTTATTAATAACCATGTTGAGTCCAAACATAATTTCACCTTTTCTTACATCAACTACTTGTTTTATTTTTTCGAGGGATGCTCCAAAACGTCTAGTATTTCCAGTAACAGCACCATCTGCATCCCCACATGCAACCATACTTGTAGCCCAAACAACTCTGTCATTTCTAACCATTCGATCACAATCTCGTTCTAATAAACCTTGTTCCCTTTGAAGTTTTTTGAATAGATGATTTACATATTTTTTTCTTTTTTTCTCGTCTTTTGAATTGGTAATTTCAATATCAAAATTTTCGTTGTATCCAATATTTTTAATCTGCTCTTTAATTTTACTTTCTTTACCAACTAAAATTGGAATACCAAGTTTTGAATTTTTAAATGCTATTGCAGCTTTCAAAGTATTTTCATCTTCCCCATCTGCGAAAACAATTCTTTTTTGATTTTTTTTAATGAAAGAATTTATACCCTGCATAATTGTAACTGTTGGATCTAATCTTTGTTTAAGTTGCTCTTTATAGTTCTCAAAATTATCAATTTTTTTTCTAGCAACTCCACTTTCTATTGCTGCCTTGGCTACAGCAGCTGGTATAACACTAATTAATCTTGGATCAAAAGTTGATGGAATTATATAATCTTTACCATAATGAGGTCTTTCACCACCCATAGCTGCCACAACTTCATCTGGCACATCTTCTCTAGCAAGTTTTGCTATAGCTTCAGCAGCTGCAACTTTCATTTCTTCATTAATTGTTTTCGATCTTACATCTAGTGCGCCTCTGAATATGTAAGGAAATCCAATTAAATTATTTACTTGATTGGGATAATCTGATCTTCCAGTTGCTACAATTGCATCGTTTCTTACTTCGTTTATTTCTTCAGGTGTAATCTCAGGATCAGGATTTGCACATGCAAATATAATTGGATTTTTAGACATGCTTTTAACCATATCTTTTTTCAAAACACCACTTGAGGATAATCCCAAGAAAACATCAGCTCCTTTAATTGCATCACTTAAAGTTCTTAAATCTGTATTAATTGCAAATCTTGATTTCCATTGATCTATACCTTCCGTTCTTCCTTTATAAATCACACCTTTTCGATCTAGCATTATTACATTTTCAGATTTAACACCTGAGTTAATAAATAACTCTGTACATGCCTGAGCTGATGCACCAGCTCCATTAACTACAACTTTTATATCCTTAATAGATTTTCCACTTATGTCGAGTGCATTAAGCAAAGCAGCGGTTGTGATAATTGCTGTTCCATGTTGATCATCATGAAATACTGGAATATCTAATATTTCTTTGAGCTTTTGTTCAATAATAAAACAATCTGGCGCGGCTATATCTTCTAAATTTATTCCTCCAAAACTTGGAGCAAAGTTTTTAATTGAATTGATAATTTCATTAGCGTCTTTACAGTCTATTTCTAAATCAATCGAATCTATATCTGCAAACCTTTTAAATAGTACTGCCTTTCCTTCCATAACTGGTTTAGAGGCTAGTGCACCTAAGTTACCCAACCCTAATATTGCTGAACCATTACTGATTACTGCTACCAAATTTCCTTTACTCGTATAATCATACGCTGCTTCTGGGTTCTCACTTATTTTTTTAACTGGGGCAGCAACCCCTGGAGAATAAGCAAGCGCAAGATCTCTTTTGGTAGTCATATTTTTAGAAGAGATTATTTCGATCTTGCCAGGTTTTTTATCTTTATGAAAATCTAAAGCTTCTTTATCTGTGTAATGATCAATCTTTGTTTTTTTCATTTTTATTAAACTGAATACAAACTTTATCTATTTTATATTTTTTATTATTTGGAATATTTGATCTGTATATTCTGATAATAAGTATACAATTAGGGTAAAATTAAGACTAATATGATTTATGAACTTAATTAAGTCAACAGGCACATTTGGCTTTTATACCATTATTAGCAGATTGCTTGGATATATTAGAGATATATTAATTGCAATATTTCTTGGAACAGGTCTATTGGCAGATGCTTTTTTTGTAGCATTTCGAATTCCAAATACATTTATCTGTAATGTATTTTTTTTTTCATTGAATTTATGATTTGAAATCAATTTTGATTTAATCTTATATTTGTCTAATAAATTTTTAGAAACACGAGTATCCTCACAAAGTATATAATCTGATTTTTCCAGAACCTCTAATGATCTAAATGATATATCTTTTAAATTACCTATTGGTGTTGCTACTAAATAAAGCCCATTTTTATAATAATTTGATTTAAATTGTGGTTTAGTGATCATAATTCAGCTTAAAAATAATATAATAACATTAAAATGAAAAAGATTATCAAAATTATTTCTATTTCTTTGCTTCTCTTATTCTTAAACTTCTTAAATTTAGTTAATGCCAATGAAAAAATAAAAATTGGATTGTTAGTTCCGATGACTGGGGAGAATAAAGATCTGGGGTCATCTATTATTAAGGCTGTAAGTTTAGCTGTCAAAGAAATTAATAATGATTTAATTGAAATTTATCCAAAAGATACTGCAACAAAAGCCAACCAAACTCTTAGGTCTGCTTTTGAATTAAAACAACTGGGAATAAAAATTATTATCGGACCAATATTTCATGAAAGTTTAACTTATTTAGATGAGATGAAAGATTTAACTTTTTTATCATTAACGAATAAAACTTTAGATTTACCTGAAAATGTAATTTCTGCTGGTATAAATTCCACTTCACAGTTTAATACTATAAAAAAATTTTTAGATAAAAATAATTTAAAAAAAACTCTTTTTTTAACTCCAATTCAGAATTTTGAGTTTGAAGTTAAGGAAGGTTTAAGAAACTCTAAAATAAAAGTTTTTAAAAGTTTTGAGTATAATACTGAACCAACTAAGCTTACAAAACAAATTGAGGAAATAACTAAATACAAAATAAGAAAACAAAATCTAGCAGATGAAATTCAAAGAATTAAAGAATCAAATGAACCAAATAAAGAAAGAAAAATAAAAAGGTTGGAAAAAAAATATACAATTGGAAATGTAAATTTTGATGCAGTTGTTATATCTGATTTTGATGAAAGTCTAAAAAGTGTTGCAACTTCTTTACTTTACACTGATGTATCTCCAAAAAATAAATACTTTATAACTCTAAACCAATGGTTTGATGAAAGCTTGATGGAAGAAGAAAACATTCAACCAATTTATTATCCATCAATAAATAAAGAAAATTTCGATAATTATAAAATCAAATATTTTAATGCTTTTAATGAAAATCCATCCCATCTCTCATTATTAAGTTATGATTTAATTGGTTTGGTATATTATCTCTCTTTGAAATCAGATCTTTCAAAAATAAACAAAATATTTAAGAAAAAAAATTCATTTAAGGGAAAGATAGGAATTTTTGATATTAAAAATAACAAAATTAATCACAGATTAAGTTTTTATAAATTAGAAGATAAAAAACTTACAGAAATTTTTTAAGTTTTTTAAAAGCTTGATATCGATGATCCATTTTATATTTTTGAAAAGGTTTCATTTCACCAAATGTTTTGGTTTTTTTGAGTGGGATAAAAATTGGATCATAACCAAATCCATTTTTTCCCTTTGGTTCATTTGATATTCGACCATCTACTTTACCCACTACACAAGTAATTTTTTTATTTAAATATGAGATTGATAAAGCACAAACAAATCTTGCTTTAATTTTTTTATTTCTCCAGTTCTTATCTTTTTTATCTAGCTCTCTAAAAACTTTTTTAATAGCTTTATTAAAATCCCCAGATTTTCCTCCCCATCGTGCTGAATAAATTCCCGGTCTATTATCTATATGATCTATCTCCAAACCAGAATCATCAGCCAAACATATCAGACCAGTCTTTCTAGAGAAATGCTTTGATTTAATTAAAGAATTTTCCTCAAAAGTTTTTCCATTTTCAGCAGGACTTTTAAGTTTAAATTTAGAAGTAGAATAAATTTTGATATAATTTGGTAATAAACTCTTAATTTCTCTTAATTTACCCTTGTTGTTAGTACCTATAAGTAATTGTTTAATTTTTTGCTTAGACATCTAGAAATTATTAAAATCCATACCATATAAGAGCTTATGGAAAAAGAGGAAAACCAAAATAACACTCCAACAGACGAAAATCAAAATTTAGAAAAAGAAACAGAAAAACCTGAGGAAAGCTCAGCAGAAGAAAATAAACAAGCAACAAATCAAGAGACTCAAGCAACAAGTCAAGAAACTAAAGAAGAGATTAAAGAGCCAACTCCAGATGAAAAGATTGCCGAACTAGAAGATAAACTGGCACGAACTTTTGCTGAAATGGAAAATCAAAGAAGAAGGTTTGAAAAAGAAAAAGAGGATGCCTTTGAATATGGTGGTTTTAGCTTTGCGAAAGAAGCATTAAATTTAGTTGATAACTTAGATCGTTCTAAACATGTTTTAGAAAGCGATGATAGCTTAAAAGAAACAGAGGCCTTAAAGAAAATACTAGAACATCTAGATATAATAAAAAAAAATTTAATTTCTATTTTTGAAAAAAATAATATTAAACCAATTGATTGTCTTAACAAAAAACTAGATCCTAACTTTCATCAAGCAATGATGGAAATAGAAGATGATACTAAGGAAGCTGGAACAATCGTTCAAGAGATCCAAAAAGGATTTACAATTAAAGATAGACTTCTAAGACCTTCTTTAGTTGGAGTCTCAAAAAAAGTCACTAAAAAAGAAGAGAAAACTGAACAAAATCAAGAAAATTCAGGAGATAAATAATAATGAGATCAACTTGTAGTTTCAAATTTAAACCCTATATGATGAAAGAGAGATATTAATATTATGAGCAAAATAATTGGAATAGACCTAGGAACAACCAACTCTTGTGTTGCGGTAATGGAAGGAACACAAGCTAAAGTTTTAGAAAATGCAGAGGGAGCAAGAACAACTCCTTCAGTAGTTGCATTCACTGATGAAAATGAAAAATTAATAGGTCAACCTGCTAAAAGACAAGCAGTAACAAATCCCGAAAACACAATTTTTGCAGTTAAAAGGTTGATTGGAAGAAATTTTGATGATCCGACAGTAAAAAAAGACGTTGAATCTGCACCATTTAAAATAATTAACTCTGAAAAAAACGATGCTTGGATTGAAGCAAAAGGAGAAAAATATTCTCCATCGCAAATCTCTGCCTTCATTTTACAAAAAATGAAAGAGACAGCTGAAAAGTATTTAGGATCTGAAGTAACAAAAGCTGTAATAACCGTACCGGCATATTTTAATGATGCACAAAGACAAGCTACGAAAGATGCAGGTAAAATTGCAGGTCTTGAAGTTTTAAGAATTATAAATGAACCAACTGCTGCATCGCTTGCTTATGGTCTTGATAAAAAACAAAACAAAAAAATTGCTGTGTACGATTTAGGTGGTGGAACATTTGATGTTTCAATACTTGAGTTAGGTGATGGTGTATTTGAAGTTAAATCAACTAATGGTGATACTTTTTTAGGTGGTGAAGATTTTGATAATGCTATCGTTGATTATTTAATTTCTGAATTTAAGAAAGATAATAGTATTGATCTTAAATCAGATAAACTTGCTTTACAGAGATTAAAAGAAGCAGCTGAAAAAGCAAAAATTGAATTATCGTCTGCAGAACAAACAGATATTAACTTACCATTTATAACTGCAGATAAAACTGGTCCAAAACACATCAATTTAAAAATGACTAGAGCAAAACTTGAAGCATTAGTTGAGGATCTAATTGCTAGAACGATGCCTCCATGTAAAACTGCTTTAAAAGATGCGGGAATTACCGCAAGTGAAATAGATGAAGTAGTTATGGTTGGTGGTATGACCAGAATGCCAAAAGTTATAGCAGAGGTTAAAAATTTTTTTGGAAAAGACCCTAATAAGAGCGTAAACCCTGATGAAGTAGTTGCAATGGGCGCTGCTATTCAAGCAGGTGTACTACAGGGAGATGTTAAGGATGTGCTTTTGTTAGATGTTACGCCATTATCACTTGGTATCGAAACACTTGGTGGAGTTTCAACAAAACTAATAGATAAAAATACAACAATCCCAACTAAAAAAAGCCAAGTTTTCTCAACCGCTGAAGATAATCAGCCAGCTGTTTCTATTAGAGTATTGCAAGGTGAAAGAGAGATGGCAACTGATAATAAGTTATTAGGTAATTTTGAATTAGTGGGTATTGCTCCGGCTGCAAGAGGAGTTCCTCAAATTGAAGTTACATTTGATATTGACGCTAATGGTATCGTAAATGTTTCTGCAAAAGATAAAGGAACTGGTAAAGAGCAAAAAATACAAATTCAAGCTTCTGGCGGACTAAGTGATGAAGAAATTGAAAAAATGGTTAAAGATGCTGAAGCTAATAAAGAAGCTGACAAAAAGAAAAGAGAGTCAGTTGATGTTAGAAACCAAGCAGACACTTTAATTCACTCAACTGAAAAAAATCTTAAAGAGCATGGAGCAAAAATTTCAGATGCTGAGAAAAAAGCAATTGAAGACGCGTCGTCTGCTGTAAAAGAGGCTTTAAAAGGTGAAGACATTGAAGATATCAAGAAAAAAACAGAGGCTTTAGTCCAAGCTTCAATGAAACTTGGAGAAGCAATCTATAAATCACAACAAAGCGCTAAACCAGAATCAGGAAAAGATGATGGTGGAGATGATACAGGTAAAAAAGACGAAAATGTTGTTGATGCTGATTTCGAAGAAGTAAAAGACGAGAATAAAGAAAAAAGCGCATAAACTGACATTTAATTGTCTGGGGTAATTTGATGGCTAAAAGAGACTATTATGATGTCCTAGGCGTTAATAAAAGCGCGAGTCCCGACGAATTAAAATCTGCATACAGAAAACTAGCAGTTAAATATCATCCTGACAAAAATCCAGGTGACTCAAAAGCTGAAGAAAAATTCAAAGAAGCTAGTGAAGCTTACGGAATACTTTCAGACAAAGAAAAGAAACAAAACTACGATAACTTTGGACATGCTGCTTTTGAAAATGGTGGTGGTAGATCGGGTGGTGGCTTTGGAGGTTTTAGTGGAGCAGATTTTTCAGATATTTTTGAGGATTTTTTTGGAGATTTTGGTGGAGGTGGAAGATCAAGAAATAGACGATCAAATAATAGAGGTTCAGATCTAAGATATGATTTATCCATTTCATTGGAGGAAGCTTATCATGGTAAAAAACAGGATATAAAATTTGCAACTACCGAACAATGTGGGGCTTGTAAAGGTAATGGTTCAGAGCCAGGTTATTCTCCAGACAGGTGCTCTTACTGTGGAGGTAATGGAAGAATAAGATCTAACCAAGGTTTCTTTACTGTTCAACAAACATGCCCACAATGTAATGGTAACGGTGAAGAAATCACTAACCCATGTAATGATTGCAATGGTCAGGGTAAAAAACAAGCATCTAAGAAAATATCTGTAACAATTCCAAAAGGTGTTGATGATGGAACAAGAATTAGATTAGCAGGTAAAGGTGAAGCTGGTAGCAGAGGAGGCGCTACAGGTGATTTATATTTATTTATCAATGTTAATTCTCATGAACTATTTAAAAGATCGGATGAAAACTTATTTTTTGAATTCCCTCTATCATTAGCCGATGCTGCGTTAGGAACAACTATTGAAATTCCAACTATAGACGGCGGAAGAGCAAAAATAAAAATTCCTGATGGAACTCAGAATGGTAAACAATTCAGATTAAAAGGTAAAGGTATGCCATTCATGAGACGGGGAGATTTTGGTGATTTATATGTTCAGGTAAAAACAGAAGTACCCGTATACTTGAATAAAAAACAAAAAGAATTACTAGAAAAATTTAGAGAAATTGAAAACGATAAATCTAATCCAAGTATCAAAAAATTTTTCCAAAAAGCAAAAGACTTTTGGAAAAATTAAAATATGGGTTTAGAAGAAATTATTCCATCTATAGCTTTAATATTAGTATTAATTCTTGTTCTACCAGGCTTTATAAAATCAAATTTAAAGAAAAAAGAGTTTTTTAAAAACTTAAGTATTTGGGCTATTATTGTCTTAGTTCTTGTGATATTTCTGTATTTTATTTTTTAATGAAAAAAATTAACTTAGCTATTTCTGGTTGTTTGGGTAGGATGGGTCAGCAACTCATCAAATCTTCAAAAAAAAATAAAGGTTTTAAATTAGTTACACTTACAGAAAATAGATTAATAAATAGAAAATTTAGTGGAATTAAACCTGAATTAAATTCTGCTAATGCGTTTAAAAAAACTGATGTAATTATTGATTTCACAGTACCAAATTGCACACTTGAAATATTAAAAATAGCATCAACACTAAAGAAAAAAGTAGTAATTGGAACTACAGGTTTTAACAGAAAACAAGAAAATCAAATTAAAAAATATTCAAAAAAAATAGCTATTTTAAAAGCAGGTAATATGAGCTTAGGTGTTAATTTGTTAATGTATTTAACTGAGATTGCATCAAAATCGCTTAATGAAGATTATTTAAGTAAAATATTTGAAGTACACCACAAACATAAAAAAGACTATCCATCTGGTACTGCCCTAATGCTTAGCAAAGGAATTGCTGATGGAAAAAATAAAAATTTATATAATTTAATTGGTAAAAAATTTTTAAATAAAAAATCCTTTCCTTATGGAAAAAAAATTAATTTTAATTCAATTAGAAAAGGTGAAATTATTGGTGAACATGAAGTAAAATTCTCAAGTGGAAAAGAAATAATTACATTAAACCATGAGGCTTTTGATAGAGCACTTTACTCGGATGGTGCCTTAACTGCTTCTAAATGGTTAATTAAAAAAAAACCAGGTTTGTATTCTATGAGAGATTTGCTTAATTTTTCATAATGAATGAGAAACAAAAAGCAAAAATCATCATTAAAACTCTAAATAAAATTTATCCTAAAACACCAGTTCCTTTAAAAAGTAAAAATACTTTCACTTTATTGATTTCAGTTCTACTCTCTGCACAATGTACTGATGTAAATGTTAACAATGTAACAAAGGATATATATCCAAAATATTATAAACCAGAACACTTTGTAAAATTAGGAAGAAAAAAAATTGAAAAATTAATTAAGAAAATTGGCATTTTTAGAATTAAAGCTAAAAGTATTTACCAAATGTCAAAACAAGTTTTAGAAAAACACAGAGGTAGAGTACCTAGAACTTTTGAAGAACTCGAAAAATTGCCTGGTGTGGGTCATAAAACAGCAAGTGTAGTGATGTCTCAAGGTTTTGGATACCCAGCTTTTGCTGTAGATACTCACATTCATAGACTTGCACAAAGATGGGGTTTAACGAGTGGGAAAAATGTAGTTCAGACTGAAAAAGATTTAAAAAGAATTTTTCCAAAAAAAACTTGGTCTAAGCTTCATCTCCAAATAATTTTTTATGGTCGAGAATACTGTAAGGCAAGAGATTGTTATGGTTTACTGTGCAAAATATGTACTACTTGCTACCCAAATAGAAAAAAACCTGTTAAAACAAAAAAGCCATAATGAAAGTGTTAAATCTTTTCCCATCTAGCATCATTCAGGATAAAATCTTAATTAATCAAGAGGTTAAACAAGGAATGATTAAAGAAATTGAAACTATGGTTTCAAACTCAAAGAATAAAGACGACAAAGGAACACAAGATAGTTGGACAGGTGACACACAAGGATTTGAATACATATTTAAGAATGAAAAATTTAGTTTTCTTCTACAAGAAGTTAAAAAAATAATAATTAAATATGTAAAACATCTAGGTATTAATGATGATAAAATTGAAATATATATGACCAGATCTTGGGCTACAGTTTCTAATGGAAAAGAAAAAATTTTACCCCATAAACATAAACAATCACATATTTCGTTTGCTTATTACTTAAAAAAAAATTTAGAAGATTCAAATATAATGTTTCATAATGAGCACTTTCAAAATGAAATTATTCCAGGACTTTTTACAAATCGTTCAATGAGGGCTGGAGGAGTTTTAAAAGAAATTAATTTGTACAATGCACGCTCATTGGATATCAAAGTTGAAGAGGATGATATAGTAGTTTTTCCATCAAAAGCTCTTCACGGCACTCAATCAAATAAATCAAACATGGGAAGAATTTCTATCTCAGGGGACATAGTATGTGTTGCTAAAGATAGTAAACTTTTAGAAAATATGATGCCTCCTGTAAATAATTGGGACAAAATGTAATATGAAAGTCTTAGGTATAGGAAACGCAATAGTAGATGTAATTTGTAAGGTTGAAGAAGATTTTATTACTCAAAACAAACTTGCGAAGAGTACAATGAAATTATTTTTTAATGAGAGTGAGTTTAAAAATTTATTAGTAAATCTAAAAATTGAAAAAACTGTTTCGGGAGGATCAGTTGCCAACTCGATAGTCGGAATATCTCAACTTGGTGATAAAACTGGTTTTATAGGTAAAATTTCAGATGATGAATTTGGAAGTAATTACGAGGAAGGATTAAAAAAAGAGAATGTAGAGTATTTTTATTCTAAAAAAAAAGAAAAATTACCAACTGGTACATGTCTAATATTAGTGACGCCAGA
>CACIQS010000021.1 GCA_902588855.1 uncultured Pelagibacteraceae bacterium
CAAGAAAATTCTGTGAAGAACAAATTAAAAAAGAAAACTAATAATTAAATGAGTGACATAAAGAGAATTTTAGAAAATTCTAAATCTATCGCAATGATTGGTGTTAGTAGTGATTTAAAAAAAACTTCAACCATAGTCATGAAATATATGCAAGAGTATGGTTACAAAGTTTATCCAGTTAACCCCTCAGCTAAAGGTAAAAAAATTTTAGGTGAGGAAGTTTATGCTTCGATAACAGAGATCAAATATCGCATAGACATTGTAGATGTCTTTAGACCTTCTAAAGAAGCTTTTAGCATAGCAGAGGATACAGTAAAAATTGGCGCTAAAGTATTATGGTTGCAACTTGGAATAAGAGACGAAAATGCCAAGCAACTAGTAGAAAAAAATAATATAGAATATGTAGAAAACAAATGTAATATCAAAAATTTTTTTTGAAAATAAGACAAGCTTTTCCGGTTTTGAGTAAATAATTTTATGAATAAAGTTTTAAAATTTTTAGACAGTACTTTTTTAGATTTAGGTCGACAATTTAAGTGGACTTATTTACCTCCTTTAATGGTTTATGTTGCAGCTGGTATTTCTGGGTTAACTGGAATAGTTGGAACTTTTTTTGTTAAAGACTATTTAAATTTATCTGCAGCCTTTTTAGCTGGACTTGGGTTTTGGGCTGGAATTCCATGGGCATTAAAAATGCCTCTAGGACATTTAGTTGATCTTATTTGGGATAGAAAAAATTATATGGTTTACTTTGGCGCTTCTTTAATCGCGTTAAGTTTACTCATTATGTATGGGCTTATAATTCATACAGAGGACATGTCGGAAATTTTCACTGTCGAGACATGGTTCGTAATAAGTGTAATTTTAGCTCCTGTTGGTTACGTAATTCAAGATGTCGTTGCTGATGCTATGACTGTAGAAGCTGTGCCACTAACCGATGAGAGTGGAAATGATTACGGTAAAGATCAAGTTAAGATCATGCATACAACAATGCAAACCCTTGGTCGATTTGCAATTATTGGTGGTACAGTTTTAGTAGCTTTGGTAAATGTAATTTTATTCAGAGATGTAGATAGCCTAGAACAAACTGCTAAAATTGCTCTATACGGTAAAATTTATTTATACGCATTAGTTATTCCAGTTGTTTCAATCATGGGAGTATTTTTAGCAAAATATTTAAGGAATAAAAAAATTCAAAATTTAAAATCTAAAGGACTTGAATTTAAAGAGGAAAGAGGATCTGAGAAAACTAAAATTAATTGGTGGATACTTGGAGGAAGTTTAATATTTGTAATTTTCACTTTATCCATTGGATCTTTCAAAGTTCCTTTTGCTCAAGAGATAGTTTTTATCGGTTCTGTCATCATAATTTTATTTTTGATGTTTAAACTTATCAAAGAGTTACCTGAGAATTTAAGATTAACGATTGTTGGTACTGCAGTAATTATCTTTATATTTAGAGCAATGCCTGGACCAGGGCCTGGTCTAACTTGGTTTGAAATTGATGAACTTGGTTTTAACGAACAGTTTTTTTCAATTTTATCTTTACTAGCATCAATTTTAACATTGGCTGGAATAGTTTTATTAAGACCATTTATGGCTAATAACTCAATTGCAAAAATTATCGTTGTATTAAGTATAGCTGGAGCGGTTTTATTTTTACCAAGTGTTGGAATGTATTATGGATTTCATAACTGGACTGCCTCATTAACTGGAGGCGTAGTTGATGCTAAATTTATAGCAATACTTAATACAGCACTAGAGTCTCCATTGGGACAAGTATCAATGATCCCATTATTAGCTTGGATTGCTAAAAATGCTCCTTCACATCTTAAAGCAACTTTTTTTGCAGTTTTTGCATCTTTCACAAATTTGGCTCTTTCAGCAAGTGCACTAGGAACCAAGTATCTAAATGAAATCTTTACGGTCACGAGAGAAGTAAAAGATAAAGTTTCAGGTGAAATTCAAACTACAGCAGATTATTCTGAACTTGGGATTTTATTAATTGTTGTGACACTTTTGACATTAATTCTTCCAATATTATTTGTAATTATTATCAATAATAGTAAATACAAAACATCAGAGTAATTATTTTTAAAATGAAAACTATCTTTAAAGTATTAATTTTATTATTGATATCTTCGACTTTTTCAAACGCTGAATTATTAAATCCAAATAGCACTATTAAACCAAAAGAAGTTATAAAGATCCAACTTAATGGACTTCAAAAAAATGATTCTAAATTCAAGGATAGTGGAATTGAACAAACATGGAATTTTGCTCACCCAAATAACAAGAGAGTAACAGGACCATTAAGCAAATTTAAGATGATGTTAAAAAGTGACTCTTACGGGATGATGATTAATCACTTAAGTCATACAATTACTGAGCTTGGAAGTAGTGACAAATGGGCACAATTTGAGGTAATCATTCTTGATAAAAATAAGATTTATCACAAGTTCAATTGGCAAGTTGAAAAGTATACTTTGGATGGAAGTTTAAAAGACTGTTGGTTAACTACAATGGTGTCTAGCCCAATCCCTCTAGGAAGTTCAATTTGATTTTCAACATACATTTTTGTTTCGTAATAATTAAAAATTTAGTAGGAATCACGAAATGAAAACAAAAACTAAAGTCGTAGTTGTTGGTGGCGGAGTAGTAGGTGTAAGTGCTCTTTACCATTTAGCAAAAAAGGGTTGGTCCGATGTGGTGCTAGTTGAAAGAAAAGAGTTAACCTCAGGCTCAACTTGGCATGCTGCAGGTTTATTGCCTTTGTTTAATATGAGTTACTCTGTAGGTCAGCTCCATAAGTACGCGGTAAATCTTTATAAAACTTTAGAGGAAGAAACAGGAAAAAATGTTGGTTTTAGCGTTGTTTCAAATATTCGTTTAGCAAGCACAAAAGATAGAATGGATGAGTATCATCAGTACGCAGGTGTTGCTCGAACTATTGGTGTAGATGTTAAATTTTTGAAACCAGAACAGGTAAAAGAAATTTGGCCTCTGTGTCATACAGATGATTTAGTTGGAGCAATTCAACACCCAGAAGATGGATACATCCAACCTGCAGATTTAACACAAGCTTTAGCTACCGGTGCAAGAAATAGGGGGGCAGAGATTTATAGAAACACAACAGTTCTATCAATGAGACAAACAAAAGAAGGATGGATTGTTGAAACAGATAAAGGATCAATTGAATGTGAACATGTAATTTCTTGTTCTGGAAATTTTGCAAGACAAACTGGAGAAATGGTTGGATTAGATATTCCAGTCATTCCTGTTGAACACCAATACATTGTAACTGAACCACATCCTGCAATTCAACAAAGAAAAAAAGATGGTTTACCAGAAATGGGAGTTTTAAGAGATAGTGATAGCAGATGGTATATGAGAGAAGAAGCAGGTGGATTAATATTAGGACCTTATGAAGATGGTGCACCAGCTTGTTATGTTGAGGGACCATCAAAGAATTCCGAATACGAATTATTTCAGGAAGATTTAGATAGATTAGCTCCACACATTGAAGGAGCAATACATAGAGTTCCTGCTTTTGGAGAAGTTGGAGTTAAGAAAGTTTATAACGGAGCAATTTGTTATACACCTGATGGAAATCCAATTGTTGGACCTGCTTGGGGACTAAAGAATTTTTGGATTAATGAAGGTCATAGTTTTGGAATAACTGCTGCAGGCGGTGCTGGTTGGCAACTTGCTGAATGGATTGTAGATGGAGAACCTACAATCGATATGTTGGGAGTTGAACCAAGACGATATGGAAACTATGCAACTAAATCTTATTTGAAAGCTAAAAATGAAGAGGCGTACAGTCATGTATTTATAGTGCACTATCCAGATGAAGAAAGACCGGCAGCTAGACCCTTAAGAACAGCTCCATGTTATGAAAGAATGAAAAATTTAGGTGCAGTCTTTGGTCAAAAATTTGGATGGGAAAGACCTAACTTTTTTGCAACAGATGGAATGGAGCAAAAAGACGATTGGTCATTTAGAAGATCAAAATGGTTTGATGCAATTAAAAAGGAATGTCAAAATGTAAAAGAAAATGTTGGTCTTTTAGATATGACTGCTTTTGCAAAATGCAGAATAAGAGGACCTAAAGCAGAAGAGTTTTTAGACTATTTAGTTGCAAACAAACTTCCAAAAAAAATTGGAAGAATAAACTTGTGTCATGCATTAAATACTAAAGGTGGTGTGCATTCAGAATTTACAATCATGAAAGAAGCTGAGAATAGTTATTATTTAGTATCAGCTGGAGCAAATTTAAGATTAGACCATGATTGGATACAAAAATGGATGCCAGATGATGGGTCTGTAATTTTTGAAGATTTAACTAATAGCACAGGTGTATTGGTAGTAGCTGGTCCTAAAGCAAGACAGCTAATGCAAAAAGTTTCAACTGATGACTTTTCAAATGAAAATTTTAAGTGGCTTACAGCAAAAAATGTGAATGTAGGATATGCACCAGTTAATGCTATGAGGGTAAATTTTGTTGGTGAACTTGGATGGGAACTTCATCATCCAATCGAGTATCAAAATCATATTTTCGATAAATTAATGGAAGCTGGTAAAGATTTAGGAATTAAGCCATTTGGTATCAGGGCAATGAATAGTTTAAGAGTAGAAAAATCTTACAAACTTGTTGGAACAGAGTTATCCATTGAATATTCTCCATATGAATCTGGATTAGATAGATTTGTTCATCCAAATAAAGGAAACTTTATTGGTTTAGAGGCACTTAATAAATGGAGAGAAAAAGGTTTTGATAACAAGTTAGTAACTTTAGAAGTTCATAATACTAAAGATGCCGATGTTTTGGGAAATAACCCTATATTTAAAGACGGTAAAGTGGTTGGAAGAGCAACAGGTGGTGAGTTTGGATTTAGATTAGATAAATCTATTGCTCTTGCAATGGTAAAACCTGATTGTTCTAATATAGGCGACAAATTACAAGTTGATATACTAGGTGAAATGTATGACGCTACAGTTCTAGATGAAAGTCCATACGATTCAGAAAACAATTTATTGAGAGCTTAATGAAAATCTTAGTAGCAGTAAAAAGAGTTATTGATTACAACGTTCAAATTAGAGTTAAAGAAGATGGCACTGGTGTTGTTACAGACAATGTAAAAATGTCAACTAATCCACCAGATGATAATGCAATTGAAGAAGCGGTGAAAATTAAAGAAGCAGGAAAGGCAACAGAGGTGGTTGCAATTACTGTAGGTGAGGAAAAAGCTCAAGAAACTGTTAGGAAGGCTTTAGCAGTTGGTGCAGATAGAGGAATTCATGTCAAAGTAGATGGAATACTAGAACCATTAGCTGTTTCAAAAATTTTACAAAAAGTTGTTGAAAAAGAAAAACCAGATTTAGTTTTTATGGGAAAACAAGCAATTGATGATGATTGTAATCAAACAGGTCAAATGTTGAGTGCATTATTAAATTGGCCGCAAGCAACTTTTGCATCAAAGATTGATGTAAAAGATAACAAACTAGAAGTTACTAGAGAAATTGATGAGGGACTTGAAACTATTGAAATAAATGTTCCTGCTATTGTAACTTGTGATCTAAGATTAAACGAACCACGATACGCTTCTCTTCCAAATATTATGAAAGCAAAGAAAAAACCAATAGAAGAAATTGCTGCATCTGACCTTGGTGTTGATACTTCTTCAAGGGTAGAGCAAATTAAAGTAGAAGAGCCACCAAAAAGAAAAGCAGGTATTAAAGTGGCTAATGTAGCAGAATTAGTTCAAAAATTAAAAAATGAAGCAAAGGTAATATAATGGCAGTTTTACTTATAGCCGAACATAACAATAAAGAGTTAAGACCATTTACATTAAATGCTGCTACAGCAGCTTCACAAATTGACAATGATGTTCATGCGATATTAATTGGAAATAATAGTGCTGAGGCAGCAAAACAACTATCAGAACTTCCAGTAATTAAAAAAGTGTTAAGCGTTGAAGCACCACACTATGAAAATTTTACAGCAGAAAATTTTGCTCCGGTTGTGGTTAAGTTAGCAGAAAATTATTCCCATATTATTTGTTCAGCAAATACATTTGGTAAAAATTTAATGCCAAGAATTGCAGCTCATCTTGATACTTCACAAGTTAGCGACATTATAAAAGTAATATCCTCTGATACTTTTGTTAGACCAATTTATGCCGGAAATGCTTTTGCAACAGTCAAAAGTAATGATGCCAAAAAATGTGTTACAATAAGACCTACTTCATTTGATCCTTGTGAAAGTTCAGGGGGTTCAGCGCCAATTGAGAAAATTGATGCTGCTGAGGAATTTTCAAATACAAAATTTGTAAAAAGAGAAGAAATTAAATCTGATCGACCCGAGCTTGGAACTGCAAGAATTGTTGTATCAGGTGGAAGAGGAATGCAAAGTGGAGATAACTTTAAACTAATTACAGAGATTGCTGACAAACTAGGTGCAGCTATCGGAGCATCAAGAGCAGCAGTTGATGCAGGTTATATAAGCAATGATCACCAAGTTGGACAAACCGGAAAAGTTGTTGTGCCAGATTTATACATAGCTGTTGGAATATCAGGAGCAATTCAGCATTTAGCAGGTATGAAAGAGAGTAAAGTTATAGTTGCAATTAATAAAGATGGTGAAGCACCAATTTTTAGTGTAGCTGATTACGGTCTTGAAGCAGATCTTTTTGAAGCCTTGCCTCAGTTCATGGAAGAGCTGAACAAATTAAACACTATACAAAAATAATCCTTACCGTTAAAAACTAGATTATGTCTAGAGAATCCATGGAATACGATGTTGTAATCATTGGAGGTGGTCCATCAGGATTAGCAACTGCAATTAAATTAAAGCAATTAGATTCGAATTTAAATGTTTGTTTGCTTGAAAAAGCTTCAGAGATAGGAGCGCATATTTTAAGTGGGAATGTTTTTGAGACAAGAGCATTAGATGAATTATTACCTAACTGGAGAGAACTGAACTCACCAATTAAAACAAAAGTAAAAAAAGAAAAATTTTTATTCTTAGGAAAAACAAAATCTTTAAGTTGGCCAACTTGGCTTTTGCCAGCAGTTCAACAAAATCACAAAAATTATATTATTAGTTTAGCTAATTTATGCAGATGGTTAGCTGAACAAGCAGAAGGTTTAGGTGTAGAAATATTTCCAGGTTTCCCAGCTAGTGAAATTTTATATAACGATGATGGATCCGTCAAAGGAGTGGCTACTCAAGATATGGGAATAGATAAAGAGGGTAACAAAAAAGACAGTTTTGAACCAGGGATTGAACTTTTAGGAAAAGTAACAGTATTTGCTGAAGGTTGCAGAGGTCATTTAGGAAAACAATTAATTCAAAAATTTGAACTTAATAAAGGAAAAGATCCTCAGCAATATGGAATTGGTTTTAAAGAAATTTGGGAAATAGAAGAAAAAAATCATGAAGAAGGACTAGTGATGCACACAGCAGGATGGCCTCTAGATAATAATACTTACGGTGGAAGCTTTATGTATCACGCTGAAAATAAACAAGTATTTTTAGGCTATGTAATTGGTTTGGATTATAAAAATCCACATTTATCTCCTTATGATGAATTTCAAAGATTTAAAACTCATCCAGCAATCAAAAAAATAATAAAGGGAGGAAAAAGAATTTCATATGGTGCAAGAGCATTGATTGAAGGAGGTTTTCAAAGTCTTCCTAAAATGTTCATGCCAGGTGCATTATTAGTGGGATGTGATGCCGGTACATTAAATATGCCAAAAATTAAAGGCTCTCATACTGCAATGAAAAGTGGAATGATTGCAGCCGAAACTATTAACGAACACTTAAAAGAAAATAAAGATTTATCTGTTTATGAAGATAAATTTAAAAAAAGCTGGTTGTATAAAGAATTATATGAAGCTCGAAATGTAAAACCTAGTTTTAGTTGGGGACTAATTTTAGGAATTATCTTTACGGGTATTGATCAAATTTTGTTTAGAGGAAAACTTCCTTTCACACTTAAACATAAGCATGCAGATCATGAAACATTAAAACCTGCTAATCAAATGCCCAAAATAGATTATCCTAGGTACGATAATGTTATAACTTTTGATAAAACAAGCTCAGTTTATCTCACAGGAACTAATCATGCTGATAATCAACCTGTGCATTTAAAACTTAAAGATCCTTATTTACCAATTAAATATACTCTAGAAAAATTTGATGAACCTGCACAAAGATATTGTCCTGCTGGAGTTTATGAGGTTCAGAGAGAAAATGATGATAATAAGTTTGTAATTAACTCACAAAATTGTATTCACTGTAAAACTTGCGATATTAAAGAACCTTCGCAAAACATAAATTGGGTTACACCGGAAGGTGGTGGTGGACCAAGATATGGGAATATGTAGATTAAGATAAATCTATTGCAAATTTTTTTAACGTTTCAATAGGTAAATGTTTTAAAGTATTTTTATGAGTTCTTTTTAGAAATATTGGACATCCTTTTCCAGCTTCAACTGCTCTTGCATACCAACTTGCACACACACACCATCCATCTCCATCTTTCAAACCAGGAAATCCAAATTCCGGATGAGGAGTAATTAAATCATTTCCCGCTTCCTTTAACCATTCTAAAAATTCATTTGTAACTTTTGCACAAACAGTGTGTATACCGTGGTCATTTTCATCTGTATTGCAGCACCCATCTCTAAACCAACCTGTTAAAGGATCATTAGAGCATTCTTCAAGATCTTCACCCAAAACATTCTTTTGTTTAATCTTTGTAGACATTGTAAATATCCTCATCAATACTTGCATTAAAAGAAATTGATCTTCTTTCTTCGTTTGTATCTCTAAAAGGAAATACAGTATGCATTAAATAATTTGGAAAAAAATAAAAATCTCCTACTTCTGGTTTAATATCCATTACAGAGTTACATAAAAACATTCTAGCACCATGTATTAACTGTAAATTTCCTCCTGAATAATCAGCATTATTTTTGTTTTGGACATGTTTTCCTAAAGATTTTGGCACTTTTAAAAATCCAGCACCAGATATATGTCCACTATGCCAATGAGTTGGGTTATATTCATTTTGAAACTGCCTAACTATCCAAGATTGTTCTAAGTGAAATTTTTTTATTTTTTTTCCTGTTTCAATCTCAACCCATCTTTGAACACATTTTGATAAAAAATTTAGCCAACCTGTTTCTCTAACAGTTTCTGGTTCTAAAAAAAATTCTTGCGTTACGTCGCCAACTAAGTTGTTTCCAAAATCTAATTTTTTTTGTTTTTCTTTATCTTCAATTACTTTATCAACATAAGAATTTAATTTTTCAACTATTTCATTTGGTATTTTAATTTTAAAAACTGATGGTCCAAATCTTTTAATTACTTTATATTGAACTTCTTCCATAAATTTAAATTTTTGTAGGATTTGGTTGTCCTTTATAAACTTCCTCAGGATCAAATTTTTTTTCTTTTTCAAGAAATTTCATTTCTACTTTACGACCATTATCAATTGGTCCCATTGGAATAGATCTGTAAAAGCAAGATCTGTATCCAACATGACAACTAGCTCCGTCACCAATATCAACCGTTAACCATATAGAATCTTGATCATCATCAATTCTTATTTCAGTAACCTTTTGCGTAAAACCACTCGTTTTACCTTTGTGCCAGATAGCTTTTCTTGATCTACTAAAATAGTGTGCTTCTTTAGTTTCAATTGTCTTTTTAAGAGCTTCTATATTCATGTATCCATGCATCAATATATCTTTCGTTTTTGAACACATAGTAATGACCGGGATCAACCCATCATTATCAAATTTTGGGGATAGAAGATTTCCTTCCTCAATATCATAGATATTTTCTCTTTTTTTGAACATACGGGGTGATTATGTAGCACATATCTAAATATATTAAATATTTTTAAATTAAGGTAATTACTGTATAAAAAGGCGCTATGAAATTAGTAAAAGACACAGACGACAAAAATTTAGATACAAAAAAGGTCTCAGATCACGAAGCTGAAGAGGCTATTAGAACCATTTTATCTTGGATGGGAGAAGACCCTAAAAGAGAGGGGTTGTTAGAAACTCCTAAAAGAGTCGTAAAAGCATTCAAAGAATATTTTCAAGGTTATAATGAGGATGCAAAAAAAGTACTAGATAAAACTTTTGGTGATGTCGAAGGTTACAGTGACATGGTTGTTCAAAAAAACATTTCAGTACAAAGCCACTGTGAACATCATATGGCTCCAATCATTGGAAAAGCTCATGTTGCCTATATACCCAATGAAAGAGTTGTAGGATTAAGTAAAATAGCAAGAGTAGTTGAAATATTTTCAAAAAGATTACAAACACAAGAAAGATTAACAGTTCAGATAGCAAACACTTTGATGGAAGCTTTGGATGCAAAAGGTGTAGCTGTTACAATAGATTCAACTCATCAGTGTATGACCATGAGAGGTATTAAAAAAGAACAAGCAACAACAGTGACTAATTTATCCCAATCCATTATTTACTTAAATCAACTAATACTCTTCCAGCAATTTCACCTTTTAAAATTTTTGGATAAGTTTCAACTAATTCCTCCAAACTAACAGTTAAAACTGATTTTTCAATTAAATCAAAATCAATCAATTTAGATGCTTCACCCCAAATAAATTCTCTTCTTTTAATACTACAATTTGCAGAATCCATTCCCCATACTTTAATTCCTCTTAACATAAATGGGAGTAAATTAGTGTTAAGCTCGTTACTATTTGCATTACCACATACTGCTATAATTCCATTTGGTTTTGTTTGTGCTATTGCATTTGCTAAAATCTTTCCACCAACAGTATCAACTACTCCGTCCCATAAACCCTTATCTATTGGTCTTGGATCTTTATCAAATTCAGCCCTATTTATAATGTTTTTAGCGCCTAATGATTTTAAATAATCAGACTTTAAATCTTTTCCTGTAACTGCAGTAACGTTGTAACCTAATTTAGTTAAAGCCATAATTGCTAAACTACCTACTCCACCTGTTGCACCAGTTACCAAAACATCATTAACTTTTTCTCCTAACAAAATACTTTCTCTTGCTTGAATTGCAAATGCACTCATTAAAGAAGTTAAACCTGCTGTTCCTAAAATCAT
>CACIQS010000022.1 GCA_902588855.1 uncultured Pelagibacteraceae bacterium
GAAATAGAAAATAAAATTTCTCAAAGTGAAAGTTTTAATTCAATCATCGAGAACATGAATGTGGATGTGATTGATATTAGTGAATTTGTTCCAAATGAAAACACTAGTACAAACGAAGAACTGATTTACTCTAAGAAATCAAGCAAGTTAGATATATTTGAAAGTGGTGATAATTATATTCTTTATAGTATAGAAAATGAATATGACCGTTTGCCAGATCTCAATGATGAAATAGTAAAAGGTGAAATTGTCGAAATTATTTATCAAAAAGGTAAATTTGATTACAATAGAAAAATAATTGAAGAAATACAGAGTGATGAATTTAATGAAAATAAATTCACAGAATTAAGTTCAGATAAAATCCAGTCTGGATCAATAAATTCAATTAATGATGATAAGCTATTTGAAACAAATTCAATTAAAATGCTTTATTCATTACCTCAAAATTCTTTTTCCTTAGTAAGTAATACTAATAATCAAATCTTTTTAGTCAAAATAAAAGATGTAATTAAAAATACTATAAATAAACAAGGTGAAGAATATAAAGGATTTGTAAATTCACAAAATACCAACAACAGAAAAAGTATTTTACAATCTTACGATACACTGTTGAATAATAAATATCAGGTTCAATTGAATCAAAAAACTATTGATAGAATTAAAAACTATTTCAAATGATAATAAATCGAAGCTTCAAAGATTTTAAGTTTCGACATAGAAGCAAAAAAAATCAGATTATATATACTTCCAAAAAAGTAAATTCTGATGATGAGGTAATAAATTTAATTGATAATTTTTTAGAGGAAAAAAATAGTTTTATATTTGAGTCGGTTGAAAAAGGAAAAATTAAAGGTAGATACACAATTTTTGGTAAAAATCCTGATAAGATATGGGAATTCAACAATCAAAAGTCATACTTAATCACTGAAAATAAAAAAATCATTCTTAAAGATAAACCAGAAGAACTAATAGAAAAAATTATTGAAAATTTTAAATTTGATACACCTAAAAATTTACCTAAAATTTGTTCACTAATTTCTGGTTATTTTTCATACGACTCTATTAGGTACATAGAAAAAATTCCTAACTCATGTAAAAATGATCTTAATTTACCTGATGTAAGATTGATGAGACCAAGAACCTTGGTTATTCATGATAATTTAAAGAAAGAAATATATTATATAAGCAATGTTTTTAATGATGAAAAAATCAAAGATTATCAAAAAAAGTATGACTCTATAAAAACTGATCTATTTAAACTATTAATTCAATCATCCATCAAAAATATTAATACGAACAAAATATTAGAAGAGAAAAAAATTAAAGTTAAATCAAACACATCTAAAAATAAATTTCTTGCTATGGTTAATAAAGCCAAGAAATACATAAAAATAGGTGATATTTTTCAAGTTGTTTTAAGTCAAAGATTTGAAGCAAAATTAACAAAAAAACCTCTAGAAATTTATAAAAAACTAAGAGTAACAAATCCCTCTCCTTTTATGTTTTACTTCAACTTTAATGACTTCCAAATTATTGGAGCAAGTCCAGAAATTTTAGTAAGATTAAGAGATAATAAAATTACAGTTAGACCAATAGCAGGTACTAGACCAAGAGGAAAAAATAAAAAAGAAGATCTTTTTTATGAAAAAGACCTTCTTAAAGACAAAAAAGAACTTTCTGAACATTTAATGCTTTTAGATCTAGGAAGAAATGATGCTGGCAAAGTATCAAAAATTAATACTGTAAAGGTAACTGAGAGTTTCATAATTGAGAGGTACTCTCATGTAATGCATATAGTTTCAAATGTAGTTGGTGAGTATAATAAAAAGTTTTCAAAATTTAAATCTCTACTGGCAGGATTTCCTGCTGGTACTGTATCTGGTGCTCCTAAAATAAGAGCTATGGAAATTATTGATGAGTTAGAAACATCAAGAAGAAAAGTTTACGCCGGTGGAATTGGATATTTTTCTGCTAATGGAGAATTTGATACTTGTATTGCATTAAGAACAGCTGTAGCAAAAAATAAAAAATTCTATGTACAAGCTGGTGCAGGTATCGTGGCTGATAGTAAGCCTATAAACGAATATGATGAAACAGTGAATAAGGCGAAAGCTTTGATAAATGCTTTAAGATAATGAAAATATTATTAATTGATAATTATGATAGTTTTACATTTAATCTTTATCATTACATTTCTTCATTAGGTGTAAAAGTTGATGTCATTAGAAATGATAAAATTAACCCAAAAGAAATATTAAGAAAAAAATATGATAAAATTGTTATTTCACCTGGACCTGGAAATCCAAATCAATCTGGAAATTGTATAAGCATTTTAAAATCATTACATAAAAAAATACCCTTTTTAGGTGTTTGTCTTGGACATCAAATTATAGGTCAAGTTTTTGGATCTAAAATTATTCAAGCAAAAAAATTAATGCACGGAAAAACTAGCAAAATTAAATCAAAAAAAATTGGGATTTTAAAAAATCTACCTCGTACCTTTGAAGCTACAAGATATCATAGCTTAATTATCGATAAAAAAACCCTTTCAAAACATTTAGAGATTACAGCTGAAACAGATGATGGGGTAATTATGGCTATCCAACATAAGCAATTTAATATTCATGGTGTACAATTTCATCCAGAAAGTATTAAAACTAAGATGGGAATAAAAATTTTAAAAAATTTTATAAATTATTAATTTATGAAAAAGATTTTAGAAAAACTTAAAAATAAAGAAAATTTAACCTTCGAAGAAAGTAAGTCAGCATTTGAAATTTTAATGACTGGTAAAGCTGATGAGGATCAAATCTATAATTTTTTAACACTTCTTTCAGAAAAAGGAGAAGTTGCAGATGAAATTGCAGGAGGTGTTTATGTGCTTAGAGAAAAATCTAAAAGAGTAAACGTTCAAGATTGTATAGATACTTGCGGTACAGGTGGTGACGGTATGAACACTGTTAACATATCAACTGCATCAGCCTTACTATTGGCTAGTATGGGTATAAAAGTTGCAAAACACGGCAATAAAGCTGTATCCTCAAAATGTGGCTCTGGAGATGTTTTGGAAGCTCTTAATATTAAAATTGATTTAGAGCCAAGAAAAATAGAACAAGAAATAAGCAATAACAATTTTGGTTTTATGTTTGCTCCAAATTATCATAGCGCCATGAGATTTGTAGGTCCTGTAAGAAAGAAAATCGGTAAAAGAACTATTTTCAACATGATTGGTCCTTTAAGCAATCCTGCTCTAGTAGAAAGACAAGTTGTTGGAGTATTTGATAAAAAATTATTAAAAATTTTTGCAGAGGGATTAAAAAATTTAAATATAAAATTTGCATGGATAGTTAACAGCGAAGATGGATTGGATGAAATATCTCCTTATGCAAAAACAAATATAATACAATTGAAGAATGGAGAAATATCTGAAATCTTGGTTGATCCTTATTCAATTGGTGTGAATGCAGATAAATTTGAGAATTTAATTGGTGATGATGCAAAATTTAATGCAGATAAAATGATTGAAATATTTAAAGGTAAAGATAATGATTTTTCAAAAGCAGTTTGTTTAAATGCTGCAGCTGGTTTAATCGTTGCAGAAAAGTTTGTTGATTTTAAAGAGGCCTATAATCACGCAAGACAATTCATTCTTTCTGGTAAAACTTTTTCACATTTAGAAAAAATACAAAATGTCTGAAAACGTTCTAGAAAATATAATTAAAAAAAAAATAGAAAAAATTGATAATCTAAAAAAATCAATAGATCTTAAAAAATTAGACGAATTAATACAAAAAAATAAATCATACATAAATTTTAAAGATAAAATTGAAAACAATTTAAAAGAAAATAAAACTTCAATTATTGCTGAAATAAAAAAAGCAAGTCCTTCCGCTGGTGTTATTATTGAAAACTACAATCCAGTGGATATTGCTAATATTTATTTAAAAAATAATGCTACTTGTTTATCAGTTTTAACTGAAGAAGATTATTTTTTAGGAAACTTAATCCATATCAGTAAAATAAAAGATAAAGTAAATTTACCAATATTATGTAAAGATTTTTTTATTGATACGTTTCAAGTACCACTTGCCAAAAGTTATGGTGCAGATGCAATTCTAATTATTTTAGCTGGTGTTTCAGATAATCTTGCTAACAATTTATATGAAGAGGCATTGAAATTAGATATGTCGGTAATAGTAGAAGTGCATACAGTGGAAGAGGCTCAAAAAGCATTAAATTTTAAAGATGCACTTATTGGTATTAACAACAGAAACTTAAAAACACTTAAAACAAATATAAATACAACCTATGATATTTATAATGTTGTAAAAAACCATAAAGGACCTCTAATTTCTGAGAGTGGTATTAAATCTAAAGAAGAATTATTGGAATTAAATAGCAAGACATCAATTAATACTTTTTTAATTGGTGAATCACTTTTGAAAAAATTAGATGAAAATTCAATTTTTTCAGTTTTGTAGTCAATTAAACCCCTATTTTATTTACTTTTTTTACTATTGTTAAACTAAAAGAACTTTTATAGAACATTGTTTGTACGATATTTGTTCTTATGTTAACAAAAAAACAAAAAAACCTGCTTTTATTCATCAACAAGAAGTTGAGAAGCTCTGGTGTATCTCCTTCTTACGAAGAGATGAAACAATCTTTAAACTTAAAATCAAAGTCAGGTATTCATAGATTGATTAGCGCCTTAGAAGAGAGAGGATTTATAAAAAGATTGGCTCACAAAGCAAGGGCTTTAGAGGTGGTAAAATTGCCTGAAACAGCTTCAGCAAATGACATTTACAATAGTTTTTCGCCAAGCGTTATCAAAGGTGGCTTAAATGAAGAAATTAATAATTCAGATGAAATGGAAGTGCCAGTATTAGGAAAAATTGCAGCAGGTACTCCTGTTGAAGCAATACAAAATGAAGTTTCAAGAATTCCATTACCAAATAATTTAGAAAAAAATGGAGATTATTTTGGATTGAAAGTTCAAGGTGATTCAATGATTGAAGCTGGAATCCACGAAGGAGATACAGTTATTATTAAAAGAACAGATACAGCAGATAATGGAAAAATTGTAGTCGCATTAATTGACGAACACGAGGCAATGTTAAAAAGAATTCGTAAAAAAGGTAAAGTTGTTGCATTGGAAAGTGCAAATAGAAACTATGAAACCAAAATATTTGGCCCTGATAGAGTAAAAGTTCAGGGTGTTTTAGTATCTTTATATAGAAACTTTTAAAAAAATAGTCTAAAAATCTCTGATGTCAAAAGTAGCAACTCGTTTTGCTCCCTCTCCTACAGGAGCTCTTCATATTGGTGGTGTCAGAACTGCATTATTCAATTGGCTATATTCTAA
This sequence comes from uncultured Pelagibacteraceae bacterium, assembly GCA_902588855.1. GTDB lineage: Bacteria > Pseudomonadota > Alphaproteobacteria > Pelagibacterales > Pelagibacteraceae > Pelagibacter. The sequence goes on from CACIQS010000022.1 coordinate 5,366, forward strand.
AAATCAAAAAGGTACTTTTCATCTAAGAATTGAAGATACTGACAAAGAAAGATCAAAAGAAGAACACAAAATACAAATAATTAAATCCTTAAATTGGTTGGGCATAAAACATGATGGTGAAGAATATATTCAATCAACCAAAATTGATGATCATGTAAAAATTGCAAATGAATTATTAAAAAATGGATACGCTTATAAATGTTACTGTTCACCTGAGGAGATAGATGAACAAAAAAAAAGAGCTAGACAAAAAAAAATACCTTTTATTTACAACAGAAAATGGAGAGATGCAGACGAAAAAGATGCTCCTAAAGAAATTAAACCTGTTATAAGATTTAAAAGTAAAATTGAAGGGAGCTCAATTCTTAAAGATTTGGTTCAAGGTGATGTTGAAATTGAAAACAGCACAATAGAAGATTTTGTAATATTGAGAAATGATGGAACTCCAACTTATAATTTATCAGCAACTGTAGATGACCATGAAATGGGAATGACGCATATAATTAGGGGTGATGACCATAAAATAAATACTTTTAAACAAATTCAAATTTATGAAGCAATGAGATGGGATGTGCCACATTTTGCCCATATACCTTTAATTCATACAATAGAAGGTAAAAAATTATCCAAAAGAGATAATGCCTCAACATTAGATGACTATTCAAAAATTGGAATTATGCCTAATGCTTTAAGAAATTATTTACTAAGGCTGGGATGGTCATATAAAGACAAAGAAATATTTACTTTAGAAGAAAGTATCAAATTTTTTAACTTAGAAGGTATTGGGAAATCACCATCAAAATTAGATATGAGCCGTATTTTATCAATGAATGAGCACTATATCAAAAATATTGATGAAAATGATCTTTACAATAATCTTTTAAGATATTGTGAGGAATATAAAGATAAAATTAATACAGAAAAAGCAACAAAAATAAAATCATCTTTAATGTTTTTAAAAAACAAAGCAAAAACACTGGAAGAGATATTTAATAATGCAAAATATATCATTGATGATGAAGTAAAATTCAATGAAAATGATTTGAAACTTATTGACAATAAATCAAAAAATATAATTAATGAATTTCAAAATGAAATTAAGAAACTAGAAAATTTAACAAGAGATAGTCTAGAACCAATAGTAAACAACTTGATTAAAAAACATGAAACAAATTTTAAAGGTGTTGGGCAGCCGTTAAGAGTGGCTCTAACAGGATCTAAGTTTGGACCAGGCCTATATGATATTGTTATATCTTTAGGTAAAGCAGATGTTGAAAAAAGATTAGGAAAGATACTTAATTAAAATTGAACATGCCTCACCTGAAGACGAGGTTTTAGACCTGATGCCTTCTAAAGTTTTGGAGCACTCACTTACTTGTTTTTTAATTAACTCAGGATTTTTAAGAAAATAAATGACTGACCTATATATTTCTTCTGCATTACATTCTTTTTGAAGTAATTCAGGAATTACCTCACGATTATTAATTATATTTATAATATTTGCAAATTTTACACTAACTAACATTTTAAAAATCATAAAATTAATAAAACTTAGTTTATAAATAATAATTGATGGAACATTAAAATTACAAATTTGTAATGAAACTGTACCAGATTTTGAAACAGCAAAAATAGATTTAGATAAAATTTTAGATTTAATATTTTCCTCGGATACAATATCTAAGTTATCAAAATTTAAATTTCTTATCTTTTCTAAAATTAAATTTTTATTTTCTTCGGTTGCATGAATATAAAAAAAATATTCCTTATGCTTTTGATTCATTAATTTAACAAATTCCAATAATATTGGCAGCAATACATTGATTTCAGAATTTCTACTCCCAGGAAATATAGATATTATTTTTTTATTTTTAGGCAAAATATTGTCAATAATAGTTTTGTTATTTTGATTTCTTTCTATTAAAGGATGGCCAACAAAAGTATTATTAATATTTTCTTCATCAAAGTATTTTTTTTCAAATTCAAACAACAAAAGAATGTGATCAATAAATTTTTTAATTTTTTTAACTCTATTTTTTCGCCATACCCATACTTGAGGTGCTACATAATGAATTGTTTTAATGTTGCTGTTTATTTTTTTAACCTTTTCTGCTACACGCAAAGTAAAATCAGGACTATCTACACTTAACAATATATCAGGGTTAAATTTTACTATTTCTTCTACAGTTTTATTTATTTTTGATTTAATTCTAAAAATATTAAACAACACACTTGTAAATCCTAAATATGTGATTTCCTTCAAGTCATAAATAGATTTAATTCCTAAATTTTTTAGGTGAGCTCCGCCAACTGACAAATATTCAATTTCAGAATTTTCTAATTTTAATCTTGAAATCAAAGTTGATGCTAGCTTATCTCCTGAAGGTTCGCCTGTTAATACAAAAATTTTTTTCATATAACTTTAATAAAAATTTTATTTTTGTTTGCAAAACGCATTGCTTCTTCCTTATCAAGAAAGATATTCTTTTTAGATTTTAAAACGAGGCCTTTTAATCCATATTTTTTAACATCTTTTAAAGTTTGCAAACCTACAGTTGGTAGATCCATTCTTAAATCTTGTTTATTTTTAGGTAATTTTATTAAAATACCTTTTGAATTTTTCTTTAGTTTTGAAAGCATTTTTTTGGTCCCTTGCCTCCCCTCTTTTGCAATTAATTTTTCATCTTTGACAACTAAAGCCTGTATATGGTCTAAATTATTAATTTTATTAAAATAATTTTTAGCTTTTTTTATTGATTTGTTATCGTTCTTATTGGGCTTTGTTTTTGTATAGTTTCCTTTTTTAAGGGATAATTCTGGGTTAAAGTATATAGAACTAATTACTTTTATACCCTCATTTGCAAGAATATTAATTATTGATTTTATAATTGCAGCATCACCTATTTTGGAAGCTCTAATTACACTTGGCATATAGTATATACCTTTCAAATCTAATCTAAGAGAAGCGAAATTAGGCTTAGCTATTTTACCAGCGAATAAGACTTTTTTGCAATTTTTTTCTTTAATTAAATTTATAATTTTTCCAAATTTTCCAATACTAATTCTGTGAGATCTTATATCTTTATGAAACTTATTATTTTTGGAAAAATCGATAATAAAATATTCTTTTTTTAATTTTTTTAATTTCTTTAAAACTATTTCAGAAAAATCTGTATCACCTAAAAATAAACCAATCATTTTATTTTGAAAAGGGAGTACAAATTGGTCTTTTTTTATCTTTTTCTATAAAATTAACTACTTCTGAAACTAATTCATTTTTTCTTAAATCATTTGATAAATTACTTAAATTCTCTGTCAAATTCTCGCTATTAAATATTATTTTATATGCATCACTAAGAGATAATATTTCCTTATTTGGAATATTTTTTCTTCTTAAACCAATAAGATTTAATCCTTGCAATATGCTTCTGTTTCCATGTGCTATACCGAATGGTATCACATCTCTTACTACGCCGCACATGCCTCCTATCATTGCAAATTTGCCGACTCTAGTAAACTGTTGTACAGCTGAATTTCCACCAATTATTGCATTATCATCTACATGGGCATGACCTCCTAATGGAACATTATTTGCTAAAATAACGTTATCACCAACTATGCAATCATGAGCAATATGAGAAGACACCATAAACAAACAATTATTTCCAACTTGAGTTTTACCTCCACCACCGTCTGTACCAGGATTTATAGTAACGTATTCTCGTATTTTATTATTATTACCTATCTCTAAAAAAGTTTTTTCACCTTTAAATTTTAAATCTTGTGGATCATTACCTATAGATGCAAATGGATAAATTTTATTATTACTACCAATAATAGTATTACCTTTTATATTAACATGAGATTGTACAATTGTACCTTCTCCAATTTCTACATTAGGACCAATTACGGAATAAGGTCCAATTGCTACATTTGTAGAAATTTTAGCATTTGAGTCGATAATTGCAGTTTTGTGGATCATTTATTATCTCTTAAAAATTCTCTAATGTTTTTTGCTGGATAACCCATTACCTTCGAATTGTCTGGAATATTTTTTATTACACCTGAGCCACCTCCAATTTCAACATTATTACCAACTTTAATATGTCCTGAAATTCCCGTTTGACCACCTATTCTTACATTTGAACCAATAATTGAGCTGCCTGCAATTCCTACTTGACCTGCTATAATAGAATTTTCTCCTATTTTAACATTATGAGCTATGTGTATTTGATTATCTAAATAAGTGTTTTTGCCAATGACAGTATTCGACATTGAACCTCTATCAATAGTAGATCCGCATCCTATTTCACAATTTTCCTCGATAATTACAACACCAATATGTGGATATCTTAAGTTCTTAATTTTATTAGGAAAAAAACCGAAACCATGTTTTCCAACTACACAATTATCTAATACCTTTACGTTATTGCTTATTACTGAATTTCTTATTATGGTATTTGAACCTATTGAGCAATTATTTCCAATAGAAACATTTTTTTCAATTATTGTATTATGACCTATCTTACAATTTGATCCTAATGAAACGTTTTTTCCTATTAAAACATTTTTACCATAAATTACTTTATCTTTAAAATTTGTATCATAAATATAAGTTGTACTATCATCAAAATCGTCATTTACGGCATCAGGATAGAACAAAGAAGTTATCATTGATACAGAAACTAGAACATTTTCTACTACTAAAGGTAAGCAAGAATTTGGAAGTTCACTTTTTAATGATTCTGTTGTAATACAAAAAGATGCTTTTGTATTATTAGCAGCTTCTTTATATTTTTTTGAATGGAAAAAAGTAATATCTGATTTATTTGATGCACTTAAATCTTTTATATCATTTATATTAATGTTCTCTTTTAAATCATTAAGATTAATTTTAAGGATTTTTAAAATATCCAAAATTAATATAGGTCCATTGTTTTTGAAAAATGGGTTTGACATAATTGCTTTTAGCAGGAGAAATTTGCTTAGGTTATCAATAATTATTGCTATTTATTTCTTATCTACAATTGTAGCAGACCAAATTGCATCTGCCATTTTTTTTCCATCTACGAAGGCATCGCCTTTATATTTCCAAACACGTCCGTGAGATCTAATTGCCTCAATTTTTAAGACTAAATCACAATCTGGTATTACTGGATTTCTGAATCTTGCTTTATCAACACCCATTAAAAAGACCAATTTGTTCTCATAAGTAGATTTATCTAAGCCATGAGCTGTAAGTGCAGCAGCTGCTTGACCAAATGACTCGACTATTAAAACACCTGGCATAACAGGGTTGTCTGGAAAATGACCTTGAACAAAAAAACTATTTTTTTTAACTTTTACCACCGCTGTTGCAGAGTGTAATTTTTTTATGTCATACAACTCGTCAATTAACAACATTGGTTCTCTGTGGGGTAATAATTTTGCTATATCTTCTTTATTTA
>CACIQS010000023.1 GCA_902588855.1 uncultured Pelagibacteraceae bacterium
GCTGTTATATTACTTTAAAAATATAAATTCTCTAACTTTAGAAAGCTCAAATTTTTCTCTTAATGATGAAGAATTTGTTAAAATAAAAAATATTTCTAATCAAATCCAACCTGACCTATTAATTTTATTTTGGCAATTTTCTATAAAGTCGTTAGAAGAATTAGATATTGTTTCAAATCAACATTTATCAATTGAGATGTTTTTAATTAGATTAATGCACTTAAGTTCTGTAAAACAAATTAAACAATTAGATACAAAACCTAAACAAGAAAATTTAACTAGCAAAATTGAAACAAAAACAGAGACTAAAATTATTGATCAAATGAGAAATATCTCTCAGGAAGAAAAAAAGAATCCAGAAATACAAACTGAAGTTAAAGCAGAAATCAAAACTCTAATTAATTCTTTTGATGAATTAATTGCTATTTGTACAAGTAAAAAGGAATTAAAACTTAAATTTGAATTAGAGAAAAATGTCAATTTGGTAAAATTTGAAAAAAATAGGATTGAGATTTCATTTAACGACAGTCTTGATAAAGATTTTGTAAAAGATCTTTCAACAAAGCTTTTTGAGTGGACTAAAGAAAGATGGATTATCACACTCAGCAAATTAAAAGGAGATTTGTCAATTAGAGAAAAGAAAGAAAATGAAAAAAAAATATTAATTGAAAAAGCTAAAAAAACTGAAATTTATAAAAATTTTATGGAAAACTTTCCTGATGCAGAATTAGTTGATGTTAAATCGATAAGTAAGGAGGATAAAGATAATGACTGATTTTAATAAAATATTAGACAAAGCAAAAGAACTTGAAGCAAAAATGAAGGAGAGTCAGCAAAAAATAAAGGAAATCAGAGTAGAGGGTGTTTCTGGCTCAAATTCAGCAAAAATTGTCTTGGATGGAGAAGGTGAAATGCAATCAATTAAACTATCAGATGAAATAATGAAAGAAGATAAATCAATAATAGAAGATTTAATTGTAGCTGCTCATAATAATGCTAAATCACAATTAAAGTCGAAAACATCAGAAGAGATATCAAAAGCTACTGGTGGATTTGGAATACCTGGTTTTAAGTGGCCACTATAGTAGATGCAAAATATTAACGAGATTGAGGAATTAATAAAATTAATTTCAAAGCTTCCAGGTTTAGGACCAAAATCTGCTAAAAGGATAGTTTTAAAACTCATTAATAACCGTGATGAATTAGTAAAACCAATGGCAAATACATTGGCTCAAGTTTATAAAAATGTAACCAGATGTAATTCTTGTGGTTCACTTAAATCAATTTCAACTGGATGTATAAATTGTGAAAATACAAGAAATAAATATTCAAAGATTTGTGTTGTAGAAGATATTGCTGACCAATGGTCGATTGAAAATTCAAATATTTATCAAGGGTATTTTCATATTCTGGGAGGCACCATTTCATCAGTAGGTCAAAGAAAAGAAGATTTACTTGTAAACTCGTTGGTTGAGAGAGTTAATCGAGATAAAATTGAAGAAGTTATATTAGCCACAAGTGCAACTGTTGAAGGTCAAACTACCGCTTACTACATTCAAGATAGCTTAAAAAATTCTAATGTAAAAATTACAAAACTTGCACAAGGGTTACCTGTAGGTGGTGAAATTGAAAGTTTAGATGATGGGACTTTATTTTCTGCTTTTAAAAATCGTTCTAATTTAGTTTCTAATTCAGATTAGACTTTTTAGTAAGTCTATTTAAATGTAGTAAGGGTTCAGTATAACCAGATGGTTGTTCTTTTCCTTTAAACACCAAATCACAAGCAGTTTGAAATGCAATTGAATTTTCAAAGTTATTACTCATTCTTATGTAATTAGTGTCATTTTTATTTTGATCATCTACAATTTTAGCCATATCTTTAAGAATTTCTACAACTTGAATTTTTGTTGTAATTCCGTGATGTATCCAATTTGCAATATGTTGAGATGAAATTCTAAGTGTGGCTCTATCTTCCATTAAACCAACGTTATTTATATCTGGTACTTTGGAGCACCCAACTCCTTGATCGATCCATCTGACAACATAACCTAATAAAGTTTGAGCTGAGTTAGAAATTTCTTTATTAATTTCATCTACAGACCAATTTGGTCTATCAGCAGTTGGTATTGTTAAAAGATCATCAAGCTTTGCTTGTTTTCTATTTTTAATTTTTTGTTGCTCATCAAAAATATTAATTTCATGATAATGTAGCGCATGCAAAGCCGCAGCAGTTGGAGATGGAACCCACGCACAATTCGCACCTGCTTTTAAATGTCCAGTTTTTTGCTCCATCATATCTTTCATTTTATCAGGCATAGCCCACATTCCTTTTCCAATTTGAGCCTTTCCAGAAAATCCACATTTTAAACCAATATCAACATTGTTATTTTCATATGCTGTAATCCATTTTGAAGTTTTCATGTCGCCTTTTTTAATCATTGGACCAGCTTCCATAGAGGTGTGCATTTCATCACCAGTTCTGTCTAAAAAACCAGTATTTATAAAGAAAACTCTATTTTTTAACGATCTAATGCACTCTTTTAAATTAGCTGAGGTTCTTCTTTCTTCATCCATTATTCCAATCTTGCAGGTGTATTTTGGTAAACCTAAAACTTCTTCAACTTTTGAGAAAAGCAAATCAGTAAATGCAGTTTCATCTGGTCCATGCATTTTCGGTTTCACGATATAAATAGAACCAGTTCTTGAATTGGTTTTTTTCTTAATATCATGAAGGGCTGCAGCTGTAGTAATGAACGCATCCATTATTCCTTCTGGAACTTCACTACCATCTTTTAAAATTATTGATGGATTAGTCATTAAGTGACCAACATTTCTAACTAGCAATAAACTTCTTCCATGAAGCTTTAAACCTTTTCCATCTTTTGAAATGTAGCTTCTATTAGGATTAAGTTTTCTTTCAAATAATTTTCCTTCCTTTTCAAATTTTGATTTTAGATCACCTTTCATCAGACCTAGCCAATTTCTATAACAAATAATTTTATCTTCTGCATCTACTGCAGCTACACTATCTTCGTTATCACAAATAGTTGACACAGCAGATTCTAAAATTATGTCACTAATCCCAGCATGATCTTGTTGAGCAGCAAAAGCTCTAGAGTCTTTTAAAATCTCTATATGTAAATTGTTATTTTTTAAAATTATAGCAGCAGGATTGTCAGCTTCACCTCTATGACCAATAAATTTATTCTCATCTACCAAATCATAAATATCAGCACCTTTCAAAGCTTTAAATTTTCCATACTTAACTGCAAAGCTAGTAATTTTTTGCCAACTCAATCCTGCTAATGGAAAATATTTATCTAAAAAATCTCTTCCATATTTTATTACCATCTCACCTCTTAATGGATCATATCTTTCAGATACGCTATCTTCTGATTGTTCAATTACATCTGTTCCATACAGACTATCGTACAAGCTCATCCATCTAGCATTAGCTGCATTTAATGCGTATCTCGCATTCATGACTGGTACAACAAGTTGAGGTCCAGCAATATTTGTTATTTCCTCATCAACATTTTGAGTTGATATTTCAAAATCATTACCTTCTTCTTTCAAATAACCAATTTCTGTTAGAAATTTTTTATATTCTGACAAATTAAATTCATTTCCCTTATTTTTTATATGCCAATTGTCTATTTGTTTTTGTAAGTCTTCTCTAAATATTATTAATTCTTTATTTTTAGGTGCTAATTCATTAACTGTTTTCTCGAACCCTGACCAAAAATTTTCAACAGATAGGTCTGTTTCTTTTAATAGCTCATCGCTAATAAATTGAGAAAGTTTTTCAGATACTTTTAAAGTATTTATATTTATATATTTTTCTTGCATATCACCTAAATTACCCCATCTGTATTTTTGCCTGAGAGTTTTGCTCCTTCGGCGGAATTAATTCTCTTTCCAGAGTGTTATGCAACTATCGGTCCTTTTTACCTGAGAGTTTCCGGGGTGGTTGCTCCTTCGGTGCTAATTTAATAGTCTCTCCCGACAGTAAAATATGTATCTTCTTCTATAAAAGAGTCAATTAATATCAATTACGCTTTAAATTAAATATCATTTTATTGCCTTTTTTATGAATTAACCATCCGCTATAACTATATTATGAAAAATTACCTTAACTTTGAGACTGAAATTAAAGATTTAGAGTCAGAATTGGAAAAATTAAAAGATCCTTATAATCAAGAGGGATTGTCAGAAGTGGATACGCAAAAAATTTCAAGCACACAAGTTGAGTTAGATAAAAAATTAAATGATATATATTCAAACCTAGATCCATGGCAAACCACCATGGTTGCAAGACATGAAGACAGACCAAAGTCTAAATTTTTCATAGATAATTTATTCGAAGATTTTATTTCTCTATCTGGAGACCGTTATTATGGTGAAGATAAATCTGTACTTACAGGTTTTGCAAAATTTAATGGTCATTCAGTTTTAGTTATTGGCCAAGAAAAGGGCGAAGATTTGGATAGCAGAATCGAAAGAAATTTTGGGATGATGCGACCCGAGGGATACAGAAAAACTATTCGATTAATGAATTTGGCGAATAAATTTGATATTCCAATTATCTCTTTTATAGATACGCCAGGTGCTTATCCTGGTGTAGGTGCAGAGGAAAGAGGTCAAGCTGAGGCGATAGCAAAATCAATTGAATGTTGCATGGAACTAAAGGTGCCAACTATTGCAATAATTATAGGTGAAGGTGGTTCAGGTGGCGCGATTGCATTAGCTTCGTCTAATAAAGTTATCATGCTAGAAAATGCCATTTATTCAGTTATATCTCCCGAAGGCTGTGCAACTATATTATGGAGAGATCCAAAAAAAATGCTTGATGCAGCAAAAGCAATGAAACTTTCTGCAAAAGATTTACTAAAATTAAAAGTTATTGATGAAATAATCCTAGAGCCTTTAGGTGGTGCTCACAGGGATAGAGACCTGATGCTTGATAATGTTAAAAAATCTATTTCTAAAAATTTAGATCAATACAAAGAAATGACATCAGAGGAAATAATGAATGAAAGAAAAAATAAATTTTTAAAAATTGGGAGAAATGATGGTTTTATGAAAAATGTAGAAGATTTAAGCAATTTGTCCATTAAGAAAAATAATTTTGATAATATTTTTAAGTCAAAAAAATTATTATTTGGTGTTGGCGCAGGTTTATTATTTTTAGCTTCTTTATTTTTTCTTTTTTAAGAATTACAAACTTCCATGGCAATGTTTAAATTTCTTGCCTGATCCACAGAAGCAAGGTTCATTTCTTCCCATTTTTTTGGTTTGTGGTTTTGAAATTATTCTTTCCTCATTGGAAGATTTTTCTTCTGTTATAACTTTTAAATTCATCAAAATTGTAACATAGTCTAATTTTAGTTTTTCTAATAAATTTGAAAATAAATCAAAAGCTTCTTTTTTATATTCAACTAAAGGATCTCTACCACCATAGGATCTTAACCCAATTACCTGTCTAAGCTGTTCTAAATATTGTATATGTGATTTCCAATTTAAATCTATTGTTTGCAAAAATATTCTTTTTTCAATTTCTTTTGCATGCTGCTCGTTTAGAACTTTAATTCTTTCATTACGTGTTTCATTGAATTTTGAGGATATTTGCTCTTTCAGTTTATTATCTTTGGCAGATATTAAACTTTCAAGTTCAGTATCATTAAAACTCTTCCCAACAATTTGCCTAACCTTATTGTTAAATTCATTACTTTTTGGATTAGATAAATTCTGAATTTTTAATTTTATAAGGTCTTCTGATATTTCTTTTAAATAATCGTCAGAATAGTCAAAAATATTTTCACTATTCATTGCATTTTTTCTTTGAGAAAACACAACATGTCTTTGATCATTCAAAACATTATCAAATTTGATTAGTGTTTTTCTGATATCAAAATTTCTGGCTTCAACTTTTTGCTGGGCTCTTTCTAATGCTTTGTTAATCCAAGGGTGATCAATACTTTCACCATCTTTTAAACCAAGTTTTTCAAGCATATTATTCATAGACTCAGAGCCAAAAATTCTCATTAAATCATCTTCTAAACTTACGTAAAATACCGAACTACCTTCATCTCCTTGTCTTCCAGCCCTTCCTCTTGCTTGATTGTCCACTCTTCTAGATTCCATTCTTTCTGTACCAATTACAAATAGGCCGCCTAGAGATTTAATTTTTTCTTTATCTATTTTTAACTGATCATCAGGAATTGATCCTTTTTTACCTCCAAGTTGGATGTCAACACCTCTACCAGAAATACTAGTTGTAATTATCAAAGATTTTTCTTTTCCAGCATTTGCAATAATTTCAGCTTCATTTTCATGATTTTTTGCATTTAAAACTACGTGTTTAATATTCTTTTCATTTAATAATTTTGAATAAACTTCAGATTTATTAATGCTAGATGTGAAAACCAAAATTGGTTGACCAATTTCATGTTTTTCAATGATCTTATTAATTATTGCATCATTTTTTTCTTTTTCAGTTCTAAAGATCAAATCATTATAGTCTTTTCGGATCATTTCTTTATTTGTTGGTATTACAACCACTGAAAGATTATATATCTCAAAAAACTCCTCAGACTCTGTGACCGCAGTACCAGTACAACCTGATATTTTCTTATAAAGTTTAAAATAATTTTGATAGGTAATAGATGCTAAAGTTTGATTTTCAGCTTGTATCTGAATTTTTTCTTTAGCTTCAAGAGCCTGATGAAGTCCATCTCCAAATCTTCTTCCCTCTAAAATTCTTCCAGTTAATTCATCTATAATTTTAAGAACTCCATCTTTTACTATGTAATCCTTTCCTTTTTCAAATAGGTGGTTTGCACGAAGTGCTTGATTTACATGGTGAACTAAATGAAGATTTTCTGGGTCATAAAAATTATCATTTTTTAATATACCAGCATTAGAAAAAAGTTTTTCAACATTGTTAATACCCTCATTATTTAAAAGTATACTTTTTTCTTTCTCATCTATCTCAAAATCTTTGTTGTTTAATATTTTAACAAGTTTATCTATTGCTAGATATTGAGCAGTTTTATCTTCTGCGGCTCCAGAAATTACAAGTGGTGTTCTTGCTTCATCTATTAAACATGAATCTATTTCATCTACAATTGAAAATGCATGAGATCTTTGAACCATCTCTTTGTGAGAAAACTTCATGTTATCTCTTAGATAATCAAATCCTAACTCACTGTTGGTTGCATAAGTAATATCACAATCATAGTTTTTTTTTCTTTCTAGATCATCTTGGTCATTATTTATAAATCCAGAAGTAAGACCTAGAAAATTATATATGAGACCCATTTCCATCGAGTCTCTTTTTGCCAAGTAATCATTAACTGTTACTATATGAACTCCGTTTTCAGAAAGTGCATTTAAATAAGCTGCTAAAGCAATAGTGAGTGTTTTTCCTTCACCCGTTCTCATTTCGGCAATTTTACCTTCGTGAAGAACTACTCCCCCAACAAGCTGAACATCAAAGTGCCTTTCTTGTCTTGTTCTTTTTGCAGCCTCTCTCACCAATGCAAATGCTTCAGGTAGAATTTCGTCTAAACTTTTTCCATTTTTTAATTGATCTTTAAATTCAACTGTTTTCTTTGGGAAGTCTGTATCACTTAATTTTATGAATTGTTCTTCGTTTGAATTTATTTTTTCTACAATTTTCCCAATTCTATCTAATTCTTTTTGATTACTAGATTTTATAAATTTCGTAATTAAGTTAAGTGGGTTAAGCATGACTATTTGATTTATTCTTTAAATATATTGTTTAATATATGTATTAAACAATTATTTTAAATATTATGGGTATTAATTTATCAAATTTTTTAACCTCGAAATCAAAAAATACCAGAATGATGGATTTCCAGGACCTTGATCATATAGATGGCTTATCTATTTCAGCTTTAAGTGCAAATTTATATAAAACTAAAAGAGATGATTTAGTAATGTTTTACTTTAGAGATGGTGCAAATCATGCCTCTGTCTATACTAAGTCAAAAATTGTTTCAGAAAATATTAAATGGAATTTAAGTCAAAAAGCAAAAAAAATTTATTCTCTTATTGTAAATACTAGAAATGCAAATGCTTTCACAGGCAAACAAGGTTACGAAAGTCTCAAAAAAATTGCTGATTTAACTTCTGAGAAATTATCAAAAAAACAAGCTGAAGATGAAGATTATCCAAAGAAAATTACATCAAAGGAAATTATTTTTGGATGCACAGGTACAATAGGTGAAACCTTTCCATGTGAAAAGATAATAGATCAAATTCCAAACTTGATTAAAAAAATCAACTATACACAAAACAAATTTCTTTGGATGAAAGCGGCCTTAGGAATAATGACCACTGATACAAAACCAAAACTTGCAATGGAATTATGCAAAATTGGAGATAAAGAGGTAAAAATTTACGGTGTCGCCAAAGGTTCAGGTATGATATTTCCAAATATGGGAACCACTTTGGCATACATATTTACAGATGCCAACTTATCTAATGATATTTTAAGTAAATTATTAAAAAAAAATATTACAAATACATTTAATGCTATCTCGTGCGATGGAGACACTAGCACAAATGATATGGTTAGTATGTTTGCAACAAATAAAGCAAACAATTCAAATATAAAGAGTATTAATGATATGAAACTAAAAAAATTCGACAAAGCATTAAACAATGTTTTGTTAAATTTGGCTAAGAGAGTAGTTTCTGATGGAGAAGGAGCGTCAAAATTTGTCACTATAAATATTAATAAAGGCAAAAGCGAACAAGATGCAAAGACAATTGCTTTCTCGATAGCAAATTCAGCTTTGGTCAAGACAGCCATTGCAGGTCAGGATCCTAACTGGGGACGAGTAGTTATGGCAATAGGAAAAGCAGGTCCAAAAATAAATTTAAATAAATTAAGTTTGAAATTTGGAAATTATCAAATAATTCAGGATGGAAAATTACACAAGGACTACGATGAAAAATTAGTAGCAGAATATATGAAAAGTGAAAATATAGATATCAATGTAGATTTGTTTACTGGTGCTAAAAGCTTTACAGCTTTTACTATGGATTTCACAAAAAATTATATTGAGATTAATGCTGATTATAGAAGTTGAACATATTGAAATATAAATTTTTATAATTAATTTCAAACTATGATAAAATACAAACTCCTGTGTAATGACTGTGAATTGAAGTTTGATAGTTGGTTTTCTTCTTCATCAGAATATGAAAAATTAAAAAAGAAAAAACTTTTAATCTGTCATAACTGTAATTCTGAAAAGGTTGAAAAAACATTAATGGCTCCTCAGCTAATAAGTGGAAAAGCTAAAAATGATGAAAAATTTGATACTCAGAAGTATAAAAAAATTAAGAAAAAAATTAAAAATTACCAAAAGTTTATAAAAGATAATTTCAAGTATGTTGGGGATAATTTTGCATATGAAGCTAGATCTATTCACTACAATACTAAGAAGCCTACAAAAGGGATTTATGGTAATGCCACTCAGAAAGATATTAAAGAACTCAAAGAAGAGGGGATTGATACA
>CACIQS010000024.1 GCA_902588855.1 uncultured Pelagibacteraceae bacterium
AAATAATTTAAAAATTAAATCAAATAAAAAAATTATTAAAAAACCTAAAGAAAAAAGTTTTCTTTTAAAGATAATAAATTTTCAAAATTCTTTAAAACCTGAGATAAAATTAAAAATAAATCTTAACATAGAAAAATATATCCAAGCTTTTTTTGATAAAATTTCTGAAACAATCAGTAACTATAAGGTTCTTAAAAAAGATGAACAAAGAAGAATTAAACTCGAAAAACAGGAGCAAGAAAGACAGGAAAAGCTAGCTTTACAGGAAGCAAAGCAGAAGGAGCAAGAACTAAAATTAAAACTAAATGAACAAGTATTAAAAGAAGAGATAAGATTAGAAAAACAAAGAACAAAGGAAATTAAATTATTTTTAAGAAAAGAGCAGGCTTTATTAAGAATTGAACAAGCTGAAAAGCAAAAGAAATTTTTACAACAATTAAAATTAGAAAAACAGATTGAAAAATTCAGAGTAAGGGAAGTTAAAGAATTAGAAAAATTAGAAAAAATTTCATTAAAAGAAAAAAGAGAAGATTATGCAGGACTTCAACAGAGAATTGAGAAGTTAAAAGAGAAATATCGAATAATAAGAGATCAAAAAATAAGAGAGAGAGTAGAGGCGTTAGGAGTAAAAATTCAAGGTGATGAAGACAGGGAAACATTATTAAGGAAAGAAAAAGAATATACATTGGCAAGACAAAAAATTGAGTTTGCCCTTGAAAGTTTTTATAGAAGCGCCAGTAGTTTAGTTTTTCAGTTAAATAAGAGACACATTACTAGACATATGTCTATTTTTAGATGTATCGATAGAAGATTTGAGACAGGAGAAATATTTATAAAGTGGGATGAAGCTCCTGATGAGGAATGGCTATTGTTAATTTATATTAAAAATAATTCTCCAGATGAAGGAATAGTCATTGAAGATAAAACCAATCCTGAGAAAAATATATCTCACGAATTTAAAAATAATGAAATATTCAAAGCTTCTGACACTATGGTGGATTCGTTAACCCAATTAATTGCAAAAAAAAGAGAAAAAAATAACAATTAATTATTAGATCTAAATTAAGTATTATTAGTTATGTTTTTTGGAATAATTGGGATGTTGATTTTGTATGTGCTGTTAAAGTATATACTTGCTTGGATTAGATACTTCAATAGTCAGGATGAAAGATTAGGACAATCAACTTGGAGATGGAGTTATGATTATGAAGTTGATGGTGAAAGAGATATATCGGATTTAGATGACAAAAATTTTGTAAGATTGAGAAGAAAAAGAAATAAAATTATTACTCTTATGTACTCTGTAGTTTTAATTATGTTTATTCTTTCAATGTCTTTATTAAGTCAGATTTTAATATTTTTTCTAAATTAATTTTTTAATTGTTTTTTATTTTTCAAATATAGAAAATACGCAGCTATTTCATATCCATATTTAAAAATAGTAAATATGACTGGCAATTTAAAAAAATTATATAAGAATTTATATTTTGGTATCTTCTTCCAAACATAAAGAAAAGCCTCTGCACCTTCAATCACTTGGTCGTTTTCTTTGATGTGCAATCTTCTTAAAAGCTCTTTATCATTTTTAGAAGTTTCTTTTTCTGCATCTTTGTTATCGGTAATATCTATCCAATCAATATCCTCAATATTTTCTTTTTTATACATATTGATTTCTGATCTGCAGATTTTGCATGAGTTATTAAAATAAACTTTCATAAATTTATACTAACTTTAAAAATAAACATGTAAATGCGCCAAATGATTAGTTGAAAATTAATAATTAACTACTATTTAAACCAAGTGAGTAATTTTTTTGATAAATCCGATCTATCCAGAAAAGATGCTGATAAAATAGTATCTGATACCTTGCAAAATTGCGATGATGGTGAACTATATTTAGAGGACACTAAATCCGAATCAATTTTATTGGATGATAATAAAATTAAAAGCTCAAGTTATAGCTCAGATTTAGGTTTTGGATTTAGAGCAATTACAGGAGAGGTAGTTGCTTATTCTCACTCTAATGAAATATCAAAAGATTCACTAAAAAAATCTTCTGAAAATTTAAAATCTACTCTGAAGTCGATGAAAGGTACGTATAATCATGATATTTCAAGATCTAATAAAAAATTTTATGAAGATATTAATCCATTAGAGCAAAAAACATTAAATTCAAAATTAGAAGTTTTAAATAAAGTAAATGAATATTTAAGAAAAAAAGATAATTCAGTAAAGCAAGTTACTACAAGTTTTGCAGGTGAACAAAAATCTGTCGAGATTATCAGATCAGGTGGTGAAGTATTAACGGATGTCCGACCATTAATTAGATTTAATGTATCTGTCATGTTAGAAAAAAACGGAAGAAAAGAAACTGGTGTATATGGAATAGGTGGAAGACAATCTTATGATGAATATTTAAAAAATGATAATTGGAAAACAGTATGTGAGGAAGCCTTTAGAATTGCGTCAGTCAATTTAGAAAGTAAACCTGCACCAGCAGGAGAAATGAAGGTGGTTCTAGGTCCTGGATGGCCAGCTATTTTAATTCATGAAGCAATTGGACATGGTTTAGAAGGAGATTTTAACAGAAAAAAAACATCCGCTTTTCATGATCTTATGGGCCAAAAAGTTGCTAGTGAAGGAGTAACTATTGTTGACGACGGAACAATTGATAATAGAAGAGGTAGTTTAACTATTGATGATGAAGGTACACCAACAGAAAAAACAGTATTAATTGAAAATGGGATATTAAAGAATTTTATGCAAGATAGATTAAATGCTAGATTGATGAATACAAAATCCACGGGCTCAGGAAGAAGAGAAAATTATAGACACGTTGTTTTGCCAAGAATGAGAAATACTATGATGATGAGTGGAAATCAAACCCAAGAAGAAATGATTAAGTCAGTAGATAAAGGAATTTTTGCAGTAAGTTTTGGAGGAGGACAAGTTGACATTACATCAGGAAAATTTGTTTTTAATTGTACGGAGGCATACGAAATCAATAATGGTAAGATTGGTTCACCAATAAAGGGAGCTACATTAATTGGAGATGGTCCATCAATTCTAAAAGAAGTTTCAATGGTTGGAAATGATATGATGTTAGATCCTGGTATTGGAACTTGTGGTAAAGCTGGACAAGGTGTACCCGTTGGAGTTGCTCAGCCCTCAATCTTAATCGATAAAATGACTGTTGGTGGAACTAAACTTTAAATTATGGTTAAGGATCAAGAATATTTAAGATCAAAAGCTTCATATTGTTTAGACTTAGCTAAAAAATTGGGTGCAACTGGATCAAGTGTGACAGTTGGTCATTCAATTTCAGAAACAGTAAATTTTAGAAATAATACTTTAGACGAGTCAAATAGATCTGATGGATTAGCAATAAGCATTGAAACATATTTAGGAAAAAAAAGATCATCAATTTCTTCGTCAAACTTGTTAGATGATAACATTAAAACCCTAATAGAAAAATGTTTTGAAACAACCAAAAACACCCCTGAGGATGAATTTAATTCTTTACCAGATAAAGAACTTTTAGCTAAAGAAATAAAAAATTTAAATTTATATGATGAAACACACTTTGATAATGAAAAAAAAATTGAGTATTTAAAAGAGCTTGAGAGTGTTGCATCTTCAGAAGAAAAAATTGTAAATACAGAATCTAGTTTTACTGAAAATAAATCTAATTTTATTTTAGCAAATAGTGATGGATTTTGTAATGGATATAAATCATCTTCCTTTAGCGCTTCGTGCGTTACGGTTGCTAAAGATGAAAATAGTATGGAGAGAGATTATGAATTTACAAGCAAACGTCATCTATCAGACATTAAAGGCGCAAAAGAACTTGGTGAAAAAGCTTCTGAGCAAACTATAAGAAAATTAAGCCCAAACAAAATTGGAAGTGAAAAAATAAGCATTATATTTGACAAAAGGATAGCGAAAGGAATGTTAGGTGCATTTGCAGGCGCGATATCTTCAAATGCCATTGCAAGAGGAACATCTTTTCTTAAGGATAAAATCAATGAACAAATATTTTCAGAAACAATAAATGTAATTGATAAACCAGACATGATCAAAGGAGTTGGATCTCAAATTTTTGATTCTGAAGGAGTAAAATCAGATACTTTAAATCTTATACAAAATGGTATTTTAAAAAATTATTTAGTCGATACTTACAATGGAAAGAAACTTAATTTAAAATCAAATGGAAGATGTGGTGGTACAACTAATTTATATTTTGATAATGGAAAAATTAGTTTCGAAGATTTACTAAAAACTAACTCAAAACATATTTATGTAACTGAAACAATAGGCCATGGAAGTAATTTGGTTACTGGAGACTATTCAGTTGGTGCAACAGGATTCTTAATTGAAAATGGTGAATTTAAATTTCCCGTAAATGAAATAACAATTGCTGGAAATTTTAAAGATATGTTCAAAAATATAACTTTAGCTAGTGATTTAGATTTTGAATATTCCGTCAACTCACCGACTATGATGATAGAGGGAATGACAGTTGCAGGTAAATGAGCACTTACTGTGTCATTGGATCGGGAATATCTGGAGCTACAATTGCAAATCTATTAAAAAAGAAACATTCTGTAGATCTCTATGATAAAGCAAGAGGTCCTGGTGGCAGATCATCATTTAAAAGGTTAGATCAAAAAATAGGGTTTGATCATGGTGTTCAATATATATCCCCTAAAAGTGATGAATTTAAAAAATTTACAACAAAACTTTTAGCAAAAAAAATATTAAAAAGTTGGAAAGGACGACATATTTTTAAAAATAAAAAAATAAAAGAAAACAAAAACCATCAAAAAATTATTGGTAGACTAGGAAATAATGATATTAGCAAGTTTTTATTAAAAAAAATTAATTGTAATTTTCAAAAAGAATTAAAAAAAATTGATTACAATAAAAATAAATGGAAACTTACCTTTTCTGATGGCTACAATAAATCTTATGATAATCTTATTTTAACATGTCCGTATCCTCAATTAGTTAAATTAGCAAAAAAATTTATTAATCATTCATTTATTAAAAAAAAAATTAAAATGGATGCAAATATTACAGTCATGATAAAAATAAAAAAAACTGGAAAAAATATAAGTAGTTTTTTATTTGATGATGAAATTTTGGGTTGGGCTGCTAAAGAAAATAGTAAGCTAAGATTTAAAAGTATTTATGATCTATGGACACTTCAAAGTACATCAAAGTGGGCAAATAAAAAAATAATGAAAAACAAAGAAAATAAAGATTTGAATTCAAAAATTTTAATTAATAGATTTTTTGATCTTACTGGTATTAAAAAAACTAATATTTTATTTTCTTTAAATCATGGATGGATGTATTCATCAAATTCAAAATCTTTAAAAATTAAAAGTTATTGGAACAAAAAAATTAATTTAGGAGTATGTGCTGATTGGTTTGTGGGACCTAGGTTGGAGGCAGGATGGATAAGTGCAAACGATCTTTTTAACAAAATTAGTAAATAAAATTATTCGATATTTTTAAGCCTATACTCCCAATTTCCCATTCTTTCATAAGTAACTTTAACTATTACCGAAGTTTTCTTATCAAGCCATATATCAAAATTAAGTCTTTTGTCTTCTGGAAGTGACATATCTTTAGAAGTAAGTTTAAAGTGATCAGTTTCAAACTCTTTTCCATTGATGGCAACGTTTTCTTTACCAATAAATGTAACTAATTGTTCTTTTATGCTTCCAGAAATAGGACTTATTTGACTTTCTGCTTGTAAAATTTTGTGACTCCACCAATTTCCAATAATATTTTTTAGAGAAGCTTCGCCCGAATATGAAGATCCTTTGATATTAAATTTTTTATTACTATTATCTAATTTTAAGCTTACAAATTTTTCTTTTTTATTTTGAAGTGTTTTTGATTGAAATGAAATTAAACGATCATTTAAATATATTTCTTCTCCATATCCCTCCACTTTAAAGATTATTGCAGATAGTAATTTTACTTCAAATTTATATTGATTTTTAACTGTTGTTGTTTCACCGTCTCTCTCAAAAAAATAATTATTATATCCAATTACTTCATTATTTCTCAAGATCTCCATTTCTATTTTATCAAATTTGTTATAATGACCTATATGAGCTAAAGAAATTGATGAGAAAAATATAGCAAGTAAAACAACTAAAAACTTTTTCATTAATAGATATAGTTTATCATATTTATGTTTTTAAAAATAAAAAAAATTCCAATAGTTAACTGGAGCTCAGAAAAACCATTAAATTTTAAACCAAAATTTTCTACATTTTTTTTCTTATGTTTTGGTTTATCTTTGTTTGGATTAGGTGAAGGTTTGTTAATTGTTTCTTTCACAGGGGCTTCTCCTTGGAGTGTTTTAGCTCAAGGTATTTCCTTAAATGTTAATTTAAGTATTGGAACTATCACGTTATTAATAAGTATTGTTGTTTTACTTTTATGGATACCACTTAGACAAAAACCAGGAATGGGCACAATTCTTAATGCTTTGATAATTGCAATCATGATTGATCTTTGTATTAAGTATGTTCCAACACCTTCAAATTATTTATATCAATTAATTTTAGCTGTAATCTCTGTCATTATGGTTGGAATAGGTGGGGGTATATATTTAGTTTCAAACTTAGGAGCCGGTCCTAGAGACGGGCTTATGATAGGATTACAAAAAATAACAAATTTTCCTATAGCTGTTGTGAGAGCAACATTAGAAATTTCTGTAGTTAGTATTGGATGGTATTTAGGAGGAACAGTAGGTGTTGGAACTTTATTATTCGCATTCGGAATAGGTCCTTGCGTTGCTTTAGGTTTGTTTTTAGTAGATAAAATTTTTAACTAGGCAGCCGCGCTATTTTTTTCGTTTCTTTTTCTTTCGTGGGGGTCGAGAATTCCTTTTCTCAATCTACAAGAATCAGGTGTAATTTCTAATGCCTCATCAGTATTAAGCATACTTAGTTGTTCAGCTATTGACATTTTCCTTACAGGAGTAAGAACTACATTTTCATCTGTTCCTTGCGTTCTCATATTTGTTAATTTTTTTCCTTTCATGACATTAATTATCATATCACCTGGTTTTGGTGATAATCCAACAATCATACCTGGATAAACAGGATCATTATGTGTAATAAACATTTCTCCTCTTGCTTGAAGGTTGAAGATTGCAAAAGCTACTGCTTTTCCTTGTTCCATTGCAATTAATGCACCATTTCTTCTACCTTCCATTTCTCCTTCAAAAGGACCGTAGTCGTGGAAAATTCTATTAATTACACCTTCACCTTTGGTAAGAGTTAGAAATCTACTTGTGTATCCCATCAAGCCTCTCGTAGGTGCATGAAAGATCAATCGTTTCTTATTTGTGCCTGTATCTTTTAATTCAATTAATTTACCTTTTCTTCTATTCATTGAGTCGATTACTTTTGAAGAGTGTTCTTCATCTAAATCCATAGTAATTTCTTCAATTGGTTCAAGTTTATTTCCTTGATCATCAGTTTTATATAAAACTTTTGGTGGACTTACTGTCATTTCAAAACCTTCTCTTCTCATTTGAGTGAGAAGTATTTCCAACATTAATTCACCTCGTCCACTTACAACGAATGAATCTTTTCCATCATTTTCAGAAAAAGTAATTCCAACATTGTTTTGTGCTTCTTGAACTAATCTTTCTCTAATTTGCGTACTTGTAAGTTTTTTACCCTCTGTCCCCGCCAGTGGAGAAGTATTAACAGTTATTGTAATTGACATTGTTGGAGGATCAATCGGTGTTGCTGGAATAGGATCATTGACTTCCAAATTACAAATTGTATCAGCAACATTTGCTTTTTCTAATCCTGCTACAACAACAATATCTCCTGCTTCTCCAACATCAATCGGAACTTTTTTAGTTCCCTCATACCTAAAAATTTTTGTTAATTTTCCTTCATCAACTTTTTCGCCATTTAAATTAATAGCTTTGATTGGTTGATTTGCTTTTGCTGTGCCTTGTGTAATTCTACCTACTAGGCTTCTTCCTAAAAAACTGTCTGAATAAAGTAATGTTGACAACATTGCAAAAGGTTTAGTTTTATCTAAATCAGCTGGTTTAACATGTTCTACTATTAAATCTAATAATGGATTTAAATTTTTTCTTGGACCGTCTACTTCATGATCTGCCCACCCAGATCTTCCGCTTGCATACAACACAGGAAAATCTAATTGTTCTTCATTAGCATCTAAACTTACAAACAGATCAAAAGTTTCATCCAAGACTTCATTTGCTCTTTGATCCGCTTTATCTAATTTATTGATAACGACTATTGGTTTTAAACCTTGTTTTAATGCTTTCGATAAAACAAACTTTGTTTGAGGCATTACTCCTTCTGCAGAGTCAATTAATAAAAGAGCACCATCAGCCATACTTAAAACTCTTTCGACTTCTGCTGCAAAATCTCTGTGGCCAGGTGTATCAATGATATTTATTCTTGAATTATTCCAGTTTATAGATGCAGGTTTTGCAAGAATTGTTATTCCTCTTTCTTTCTCAAGTTCTCCTGAGTCCATTAATCTTTCATCAACAACTTCGTTCTCTCTAAATGATCCACTTTGTTTCATTAAATTGTCAATCAAAGTTGTTTTTCCATGGTCTACATGGGCAATGATTGTGATGTTTCTTATATTGTTGCTCATAAATTGTGGCTCTTATACATATTTAATTTGATATTAAAACTTAAAAAAACTCATGACTGGCTTGATTAATTTAAATAACTTGTGATTAATTAGGCTTTTTTTGTTTATGTTTTTTAAATTTCCTTTTTTCTTTCAAACTCAATTTAGGTTTCTTTTTTACACTCGAATCTTTAAATGATTTTCCACTGTATCTTTTTGACATGATATAAATTTACTTAAAAAAAAGGCCATCATGTGATGGCCTTTTAAATTTTAGTTTAGAGTAGAGGGATTACATTCCCATTCCACCCATTCCTCCCATGCCGCCCATACCACCAGGCATCCCACCAGGCATTCCACCAGCAGCATCTTTTTCCTCTGGTTTGTCAGCGATCATTGCTTCTGTAGTTACT
>CACIQS010000025.1 GCA_902588855.1 uncultured Pelagibacteraceae bacterium
TTCTAGTGCTTTTCTAACAAGATCCACACCTGCTTTTTGATCATCGCCTTTTGCTTTAACTTTATCAAGTTCTTGAGCAGCGTAAAGAAGAGCACAACCACCACCTGTTACAATACCCTCTTCCACAGCAGCTCTAGTTGCATTCAAAGCATCCTCAACTCTATCTTTTCTTTCTTTAACTTCAACTTCAGTTGCACCACCAACTTTAATAACTGCAACTCCACCAGCTAACTTTGCAAGTCTCTCTTGAAGTTTTTCTCTGTCATAATCAGATGTAGTTTCTTCAACTTGTTGTTTGATAGATGCACATCTTGCTTCAATGTCAGATTTTTTTCCACCTCCATTAACAATTGTACTATTATCTTTATCAACTTTTATCTTTTTACAAGATCCAAGATCATCAAGTTTAACATTTTCAAGTTTGATACCTAAGTCCTCAGATATAACCTGACCACCTGTTAAAATAGCAATATCTTCAAGCATAGCTTTTCTTCTATCACCAAATCCTGGAGCCTTTACAGCTACAACTTTTAAACCACCTCTAAGTTTGTTAACTACTAAAGTAGCTAAAGCTTCCCCTTCAACATCTTCAGAAATAATCATCAATGGTCTACCAGCTTGTACAACAGCCTCTAAAAGAGGAACCATTGGCTGCAAATTAGTTAATTTTTTTTCGTGTAAAAGAATAAAAGGATTATCTAACTCTGTAGTCATTTTATCACTATTAGTGATAAAGTAAGGTGATAAATAACCTCTATCGAATTGCATACCTTCAACAACGTCTAGTTCAGTTTCAATACCTTTATTTTCTTCAACAGTAATAACGCCCTCGTTTCCAACTTTTTGCATTGCTTTTGCAATCATTGTTCCAATTTCTTTATCACCATTTGCAGAAATTGTACCAACTTGAGCTATCTCATCGCTATCTTTTACTTTCTTTGCAGATGCAACAAGACTTTCTTTTACCGTATCCACCGCAGCATCAATTCCTCTCTTTACATCCATAGGATTCATGCCAGCAGTTACATATTTTACACCTTCTTTAACAATAGCTTGTGCAAGAATAGTTGCAGTCGTTGTACCATCACCAGCTTCATCATTTGTTTTGCTAGCAACTTCCTTAACCATTTGCGCACCCATGTTTTCGAACTTATCTTCTAGATCAATTTCTTTAGCAACAGATACACCATCTTTAGTAATTCTAGGGGCACCATAAGATTTATCCATTACTACGTTTCTTCCTTTAGGACCTAAAGTTACTTTAACAGTATCAGCTAAGATATTTACTCCTCTAATCATAGCTGCTCTTGCTTCAGCATCGAATTTAACAACTTTTGCCATTTTGTTTTCTCCTTTAAATTAAATTACTTACTTGAAATACCCATAATGTCAGACTCTTTCATTATGCTATATTCTTTGCCATCTATTTTGACTTCGGTACCTGACCATTTGCCAAATAAAACTTTATCACCAACTTTAACATCCATTGGAATTTTTTTTCCATCCTCAGTTTTAGCTCCACCACCAACAGCAACAACTTTTCCTTCTTGAGGTTTTTCTTGAGCTGTGTCGGGTATAATTATTCCACCAGCAGTTTTTTCACTGCTGTCTAAAACTTCGATTAATACTCTGTCATGTAATGGTTTAAACTTCATAAATCTCCTTTATAATTCTATATAAATATGTGCTTCATATAGATATTTCGCAGCCTATTTCAAGATTATAGATTCTTTTAAGAGTAATTATGCTAGGAAAATCTAAATATTATGGTTTATAGGTAAAATAATGACTAAAAATTTAGACTTAGATGGACTGCAGTCAATTGCTGATAATTATGACCTTTTTTACATAGATTTATGGGGGGTTATTCATAATGGTATCAAACTACACCATTCAGCAATAGTAACCCTGAATGAACTAAAGAAAAAAAATAAAAGTTTCGTGTTATTAACCAATGCTCCTAGACCAAATTCTACAGTTAATAAATTTTTAGAAAAAATGGGTATGAGTGAAGATTTGAGAGAGCATGTTTTTACTTCAGGAGAGGCAGCTTTAAAATTTTTAAAAACATCATTCAAATCTAAAATTTTTTTCCATATTGGTCCTCCTAGGGACTTTGATTTATTTAATGAATTTAAAAATAATAAATCAACCGAACTAAATGAAAGTGAATATTTACTCTGCACAGGTTTATTCGATGAACATGAGGATGACTTAGGTTATTACAAAAACTTACTTGAAAAACAAATAAAAAAAAAAATGATTTGTACTAATCCTGATTTAATTGTTGATCGTGGAAATATTAGAGAATTGTGTGCAGGTTCAGTTGCTATGGTTTTTGAAAAAATGGGTGGAGAAGTAATTTATTTTGGTAAACCTCATGCAGAGGTTTACAATCAATCTATAGATAATGTTGGTAAGAAAGTTTTAGCAATTGGTGATAATTTAAATACAGATATAAAAGGTGCTAATTTATTAAATTACCATTCTTTATTGGTTTGCAATGGAATTCATAAAGAAGAAATACTTAAAAAAGGAGTTGGTCAAGTTTCAAAGGAATATGAAGCTATTGTTAATTTTACGCAAACAGAATTAAAATGGTAAAGTTATATAAAAATTTCAATATTAATAATCACCATAAAAATTCAATTATATTAATTGGAAATTTTGATGGTCTTCATTTAGGACATCAAAAATTATTTAAATTAGCTCTATCATATAAAAAAAAATATAATTCAAAAATTGGTGTGATTAATTTTGATCCAATGCCCAAGATGTATTTTAACAACTCATTGAAGAATTTCAAAATTTCGTCTGTAAATCAAAAATTAAAATTACTTAAAGAATTAAAAGTAGATTTTATAATTACAAAAAAATTTGATAAAAAATTTTCTAAAATAAAATCAATTAAATTTATAAATGAAATTTTATATAAAAAACTCAATTGTAAGTTTATATTTGTAAGTAATAATTTTAGATTTGGAAATAAAAGAGAAGGTGATGTTAAATTACTCTTACAAAATGAAAAAAATTATAATTATAAAGTTATTAAACCAAAGCCACTTTTAAAAAGTAAAAAAATAGTATCTTCAACGATAATAAGAAACTTATTAGAAAAAGGTAATTTAGATAAAGCTAATAAATTTTTAGGTAGAGAATGGACTGTTGATGGAATAGTTCAAAAGGGCAGACAAGTTGGAAAAAAAATTGGTTTTCCAACATGTAATATAGATATTAAGGATTATGTCCTAGCACAGCCAGGAGTTTATGCGGTAAGAGTATTAAGAAAAAAAAATCAAAAAAAATTGAGTGGTATAGCAAATCTTGGCTATAGACCCACATTTAATCAAAAAAAAATCTTACTAGAGGTGCATTTATTTAATTTTTCTGGAAATCTTTATAATAAGCTTTTATCAGTGCAGTTTTTAAAGTTTATTAGAAAAGAAAAAAAATTTAAGGATGTTGATCAACTCAGAAAACAAATTAAATCTGATTTAAATATTGCAAAAAAAACTAAATGAGCAAATCTGATATAAATCTACCTAAAACAGCTTTCTCAATGAAGGCGAACTTGCCAACTAGAGAACCAGAAATTCTAAATTATTGGCAAAAAATAAACCTTTATGATGAATTAAGAAAGTCAAGCAAAGGTAAAGAAAAATTTGTCTTACATGATGGCCCTCCATATGCAAACGGCAATATTCACATGGGGACAGCATTAAATAAAATTTTAAAAGACATAATTGTAAAATTTCATCAAATGGATGGTAAAGACTCAATTTATGTACCTGGATGGGATTGCCATGGTTTGCCGATTGAATGGAAGATAGAAGAGGAATATAAAAAAAATAAGAAAAATAAAAATGATGTCCCTATAGTTGAGTTTAGAAAAGAATGTAGATCTTTTGCTGAAAAATGGATTGAAATTCACAAAGGTCAATTCAAAAGATTGGGTGTAGTTGGTGATTGGGAAAATTATTATTCTACAATGAGTTTTGATGCAGAGGCTCAAATAGTAAGAGAGCTTGGAAAATTTCTTAAAGAAGGAAGTTTATACAGAGGTTACAAACCAGTTTTATGGTCAACTGTTGAAAAAACTGCCCTTGCTGATGCTGAGGTAGAATATCAAGATCATAAGTCAGATACAATATACACATCCTTTTCAGTAAGATCTTCGAAAATTAAAGAATTAGAGGAAAGTGAAATTATAATTTGGACAACTACTCCTTGGACAATTCCTGCTAACAAAGCATTAGCTTATAATGAGGCATTAGAATATGTTATATTGCAAGTTAACGATGAGGGAAATTTTCAAAATAGGAAAATAGTTATTGCACAAGCTTTACTTGAGTCAGTAATTAATGAATGTGGAATAAAAAATTATAAAGAAATTAAAAAGTTTAAGGGTAAAGAGTTTAAAGATACTATTTGTAATCATCCTTTTTTAAACTTAGGTTATGAAATTGAAATTCCAATGTTAGAGGCTAGGTTTGTGACTACAGAGCAGGGTACAGGAATTGTTCACTGCGCACCAAGTCATGGGCCTGATGATTTTAATTTATGTTTGAATAATGGAATAAAAGCAATAGAGACAGTTGACGGTGATGGCAAGTATACAAATAATGTTAAATTATTTGAAGGCATTCATATTTTTAAAGCTAATCAAATAGTAATTGAAAAACTTAAAGAACAAAAAAATTTACTATCAAATGGGGAACTAGTTCATTCTTACCCTCATTCTTGGAGGTCAAAGGCACCATTAGTTCATAGAGCAACACCTCAGTGGTTTATTTCTATGGAAAGTCATAAATTAAGAGACAAAGCTTTAAAAGCTATTGATGATACGACATTTTATCCTAGCAAGGGAAAAGAAAGATTAAAATCTATGATAGAAACGAGACCTGATTGGTGTGTTTCTAGACAAAGAGTATGGGGTGTACCTTTACCTATCTTTGTTAATAAAAAAACTAAAGAAATTTTGGTTGATGATGAGGTTAATGAAAATATTGCATCAATTTATGAAAAAGAGGGATCTGATTGTTGGTTTTCAGACAATCCACAAAGATTTTTAGGAGATAAATATAAAGCTCAAGATTATGATAAATTAAGTGATATTGTCGAAGTTTGGTTTGATAGTGGCTCAACTCACTCATTTGTATTAGAGAAAAGAGAAGACCTTAAATGGCCAGCATCAATGTATTTAGAGGGTTCAGATCAGCATAGAGGTTGGTTTCATTCATCATTATTAGAATCGTGTGGAACTAGAGGTAGAGCTCCTTTTGACTCAATTTTATCTCACGGTTTCGTTGTAGATGGAAAAGGTTTAAAAATGTCTAAATCATTAGGAAATGTGATTGCTCCAGAAGATATTTTAAAAAAATATGGAGCAGATATTTTAAGAATTTGGGTAGCATCATCAAATTATTCAGAGGATTTAAGAATAGATTATTCAATTTTAGATCAACACGCAGATTCCTATAGGAAGATTAGAAATACATTTAGATATTTATTAGGAAACCTTAATGATAATTTTGAAAAAATTGATCTTGAAAAAGTAAATTTAAATAATTTACCTGATTTAGAGCAGTACATGCTACACAAATTGTATTCTTTAAATAATAATTTCAAAAAATATTTTGAGAATTATGATTTTCATAATTTATATAAAGAATTATTAAATTTTTGCACTGTAGATTTGTCAGCTTTTTATTTTGATATAAGAAAAGACACTTTATACTGTGACTCTTTTGATGACCCTAAGCGAAAATCAACTATCTTATTGTTGAATATAATTTTAAACTCTTTACTTAGATGGTTTGCTCCAATATTATCTTTCACAACTGAAGAAATTTATCGATTATTATTTAAAAACCAAAAAAGTATTCATTTAGAAAACTTTTTAACTTTTCCAAAAAATTTTCATAATGAAAAATTAAATCAAAAATGGATTGAGTTAATTAAAATTAGAAATTTATGCAATGTAAGTATAGAGGAAAAAAGAGCAGCCAAAGTAATAGGATCAAGTTTAGAAGCTGAGATTAAAATTCATTTAGATCAAAACTTAGAAAGTATCACAAAAGATATTGATTTTTCGGAGCTTTGTATAACTTCTAAAGCTGAAGTTAATTATGAAAATAACATTGACGCAAATGTTCTTACAGAAAAAGCGAAAGGAACGAAATGCCTAATGTGTTGGAAAATAAATGAAAAAGGATGTGCCAGATCTAATTGTCCCCAAAATTCTTAATGTCTTTAAATAAAATATTTAAAAATTATTATTTAGAAACGATTTTAATTTTAACTATTTTTTTTTTAGACAGAATATCAAAACTATTTGTAATTCACCGAGATAAACTTAATTTTAATTCTGAAATATACTCATCAAAATTTTTGAACATTCATCTAATTTGGAACGAAGGAATAGCTTTCGGACTATTTTCTTTTAATGAAGATTATTTATATAATGTTCTAACTTTTTTAATATTTGTAGTGATTATTTTTATTGTTTTTATGATAAGAAAAAGTGATCGTTTAAGAAAATACGCACTATTATTAGTGCTTGGTGGTGCTTTGGGAAATTTTTTTGATAGACTAATCTATAAAGCTGTACCAGATTTTATAGATTTTCACGTGGGAAATTTTCATTGGTTTATTTTTAATGTATCAGATATATTTATAACTATAGGTATAATTTTAATGATAATAATTGAAATTATTAACAAACCAGAAGCGACAAATAATGAAAAAATTTAACTTACTATTTATTTTGGGGATAGCATTAATTATTTTATCCGGGTGCAATACAATCAAAAAAGGTTTTAAAAATCCCAAAAAGAATAGTAGCGATGAGTTTTTGGTAGAAAAAAAATCTCCACTCGTAATGCCTCCAGAATTTAATGAGCTTCCTGTTCCTAATCAAAATGAAGATACTAGCCAAAAACAGGAGAATAATATAAAAAATTTAATTTCAGACAATAATGGAAATACCGACAAAGAAGTATCCAACAGCGATCTAGAAGGATCTATTTTGAGCAAAATTAAAAATAAATAATGCTCACAAAAAATATTAAACTAAAGCTTTTCAGAAAAAAAAAGTTAAACGAAAATTTAAAAAAAAAATTAACTACTCTACTTAATGAAGAGAATTCTATAATCAAATCATTAAAAAAAGAATACAAAAATAATTTTGATAAAAAGATAATTTCTAAATTTAAAAATTTTATCAATTATAGAGTTATAGGAATGGGAGGATCTTCATTGGGCACTCAAGCAATTTATGATTTTTTAGAACATAAAATAAAAAAAAAATTTGAATTTTTAGATAATTTAAAATCACATACCAAAAAAAACCAAAAAAAAAGATATTTAAATTTGATAATATCTAAATCTGGTAATACCACTGAAACAATTGTTAATACGAATATTTTTGTTCAAAAAAAAAATAAAAATATTTTTATTACTGAAAATAAAGAAAATTATCTTCATACTTTAGCTGAAAAATTTAAATCAGAGATAATTCATCATAATAATTTCATAGGAGGAAGATATTCTGTTTTATCAGAAGTAGGAATGTTACCAGCAGAATTGATGGATTTAGACTCACGTAAATTTAAACAATTAAACAATTTAATCAAAAATAAAAATTATTTAAATTCTTTAGTTAATAATGTTGATCAA
>CACIQS010000026.1 GCA_902588855.1 uncultured Pelagibacteraceae bacterium
TATTGAAGCAATAATTTAAACAAACTTAAATAATGAAAAAAAAATGTTGGTTAATAACTGGTGGAGCGGGATTTATTGGATCAAATTTAATTAATCACTTAATAAAAAATAATCAAAAAGTAATATGTATTGATAACTTTATAAATGGAAGTTTAAAAAATTTTGAAAATACAAGGTCAAAAAATTTATTAATTTTAAAATGCGATATTAGAAAAATTCCAAGAAAAGTACTTAAATATAAAATTGATCACATTGTGCATCTCGCTGCCTTGGGTTCTGTACCAAGATCCTTTAAAGATCCTATAGAAGTTAATTCAGTTAATGTAGATGGATCAATAAAAGTTATGAATTTAGCACATAAACTAAATTGTAAATCTTTTGTTTTTGCATCTTCTAGTTCAGTTTATGGCAACTCTAAACAAAAACAAAAAAAAGAGGTTGATACCAAAAAACCTATTAGTCCATATGGAAATTCAAAATATTCTTTTGAAATATATGCAAAAATTTTGTCTAATTTCTATAATTTGAAAACAACTGGAATTAGATTTTTTAATGTTTTTGGTCCTAATCAGAGGGTTAAAGGAGATTATGCAGCCGTAATACCAAAATGGGTTACAAGCATTTACAAAAACTCTAGAATTTTTGTAAATGGTGATGGTTCAACATCAAGAGATTTTACATATGTAGATAATGTAGTTAAAGGAATTTTGTTAGCTTCTCTTAACAAAGTTAATTACAAGTTCAATTTATTTAATATAGCATGTGGTAAAGAAATTACACTAAATTACTTGCTTGATAAAATAATATATCATTTAAAAATTGAAAAAAAAAATCTTAAAGTAAAATATTTAAGTTTTAGAAAAGGAGACATTAAAAGGTCAAAAGCGAACATTAATAAAGCTAAAAAAATATTAAAGTACAAACCATCAATCAACTTTGACAAAGGTCTAGAGAATTACATTGAGTTCATAAAAAATACTAAATAATATATTTATCTAACCATCTCTCAAATACAATTAAATTCCATAGTAAACTACTCCAATTTTTTTTTTGATTTTTGTGATCATAAAAATGACTAATCACATTTTCGTGGTTAAACCCTAAGTCCGAAAAGATCTCTCTCTTGTTCTCAATATTTGTAATAAATTCATTTGAATTTTTTACAATCCAATTATTTAGTGGAACACTAAATCCCATTTTTTTTCTGGAAATAATTTGTTTAGGTAAATATTTTTTTGCAATTTCTTTTAATATATATTTCCCTCCAGAATGACTCATCTTTAGCTTATAAGGAAGTTCTGATGCAAACTGAGTAACTTTTGAATTTAAAAATGGGATACGTGTTTCTAGACTATAAAACATAGAGGCTCTATCTACCTTATGAAGAATATCTCCGGTTAGATAAATATCTTGATCAAACTTCATAATTTTTTCAATATCATTTAAGTGATGATTTGATTTAGAGTTATGTAAATTAATTTTAGAAATAATTATATTTTCATCAATATTCTGGAATATTGGATTTTTATGATTTGAAAATGTTTCGATTATATTGGAATACATCTTTATTGCATCGGATGAATCATTAAGTATTCGCCCAAATTTTTGTAATTTATCATCAAACTGAACAAAATTTTTTGAAAAAAAAACTTTATTAAGAAAATTACTTAAATTAACTAAAGAACTAAAATTCATACTAATTATAAGTTTTGATAAATTGCTTCTAATTAGTTTTGGTAAATATTTTGAAAATGAATTTATTTTATTTATGAATGTATACCTATTGTAACCTCCATAAAATTCATCAGCTCCATCTCCTGTTAAACATACTTTTACATTTTCAGATGCAAATTTTGATAATATTGCAGTAGGTATCTGAGAACTGTCGGCGAAGGGCTCGTCATAAATATCTGAAATTTTTTCATAATAATCAAAAATATTTTGATTATTAACAGTAAATTCTTTGTGATCAGATTTTATATGGTCTGCAACTAATTTTGAAAATTTTTGCTCATTGTACTCTTCATCCTTAAAGCAAATTGAAAATGTTTTTAATTTTTTGTTTGAATTTTTCTGTGCTATTGCAGATACAATTGAAGAATCAATTCCTCCTGATAAAAATGATCCCACCTCTACATCGGAGGTTAAACTTTCTTTTATAGAAAGATTTAAAATTCTGTCTAATTGGGTAATTGCATCATCTTTTTTGATTAACCTTTTTTTTTCTAAATCTTGATTAAACCATTTTACCTTCTTTAGTGATTTGAAATAATTTAAATTATTAAAATTAAGTTCACTCAAATTTAACTCAATATATTCTCCAGGATTAAGTTTGAAAACACCCTCAAAAATAGAGTAAGGCTCAGGAATATATGAATATTTTAAAAATAGATTAAGAGCATTTTTTGAAATTCGTTTATTAAATTTAGGGAAATGACTAAAAATTTTTAATTCCGAACCAAATACAAAATTTTGATTAACCGAGCCATAATATAGAGGTTTTTCACCATATTTATCTCTTACTAAATAAATTTTATTATTTTTTTTATCAAATAAACAGAATGAAAACATGCCCTCTAAATTATCTAAGGTTTTTTTTATTCCTAAACACTCTATTGTATTAAGTAAAGTTTCAGTATCAGAGTTTCCTTGCCATATAATATTATGATCTTTTAAAATTTTTTTTCTGATATCCAAATGGTTGTAAATTTCTCCATTAAATACAATTACATGATTATTCTTTTGATTAATCATAGGTTGAGAACCAGCTGGAGTAAGATCATTTATTGATAATCTTGTGTGTGCCAAAAAAACTTTACTTTTAAAATCATACCAAATTCCATTAGAGTCTGGTCCTCTATGATCTAAAATTTTACAAAATTTTTTTAATAAAGATATATTTTGACTCTCATCAAAATTTTTCAAAACATTTACAAAACCAGAAATACCACACATAATTATTTTTTTTTTGCTAAAACACACCAATAGGGTGGTGAATCTGAAAATTTGATATCTTTAAAATTACAATTTTCTAAGATTTCTAAAATTTGTTTTTTAGAATACCTTTTTTCAACTTTTGTACCAAACCTATCTAATGCATCAGTTTTCATTGTGTAAAACGAAAGATCTGCGTATTGCCACATAGGAATATTTTGATAAGGTAATTTTAAAAATTTCATTAATTTGGAAATTCTTGCAAAAGGAAAATAAACAAAGATTGCAATTAAGAATGTAATTATTAATTTAATCTTAAATGGTAACTTTGAAATGACATATCTAATAGGATTAGTTAACATCCATATAAATTTGTAAAATTTTGGCTTATTATCAAAACTGTAATATAGATAAACTAAAAACGGCGCATTTGGTTTTAAAATTCTATTTATTTCTTTTAAGGCAGATTTAATATCAGGAATATGGTGCAAAACACCTAAAGAATAGGCAAAATCAATAGAATTATCCTGTAAATTTATCTCTCCTACACTTTGATTTAAAAATTTAATATTTTTTTTTTTATTTAAATTTTTTTTTGCAACATCAAGTGCTTGAACGCTAGGATCTAAAAGTATCAACTCTTTTGTATTATCTGCTACAAATTTAGACCATCTTCCCGAACCACAACCAATATCGATTCCTATGCTTTTATTTTT
This sequence comes from uncultured Pelagibacteraceae bacterium, assembly GCA_902588855.1. GTDB lineage: Bacteria > Pseudomonadota > Alphaproteobacteria > Pelagibacterales > Pelagibacteraceae > Pelagibacter. The sequence goes on from CACIQS010000026.1 coordinate 3,651, forward strand.
ATCAATTTCATTCCATGGAAATATTTTGAAATAGTCATTAAAAATTTTTATTTGATCATTTTCTGCAATATTAATATGATCAAAAGTATCCCACTCTTCACCAAAATCTTTAACAACTTCTTTATAAGTATTTTTCAATTTGAGTAAATTTTAATTGTTTTGTTAACCATTTCTTTAAAACTAAATTTTTTAGCTAATATTAATTTATTTTTAACAGAAAGTTTATTTCTTAATCGTTTATTAGATAATTTCAGCATAGCATTTGTATAATCATTAACTTTTGATTGATTTACTAAGATACCATTTTGCATATTTTTAACTACTTCAGGTATAGCACTAATTTTAGGAGCAATAATTGGTTTTGAAAAAAACATAGCCTCAAGCATCACTAAACCTAATCCTTCAAATCTTGAATTCATGCAAAAAACATCTATTTTTTTTAACATATTTCCAACACTTTCTATATGACCCATCCATATAATTTTCTGGTTTATATTTAATATTTTCGCAAATTTTTTTAATCGTTTTTTTTCAGGTCCATCTCCAGCAATTACTAAACAAGAATCTTTTTTTGTTTTTTTTGTAAACTCCTTATAGCTTTCTATTAATAATTCAAAATTTTTTTGTCTAACTAAGCGACCTACAGATCCAAATATTATTTCTTTATTTGGAATTTTTTTAATACTTTTATTAGTTATTAACTGTCTAGAATATTCTTTATCAATACCATAGTAAATTATTTTATGTTTATCCTTATTAAATTTAAAATAACTGTTTGAATAATATTTTTCTACCGCTTTTGAAATACAAATAATTTGTTTTGCCTTCTTAGTTACAATATAGTTAATAAAATCTGCAAATATAGAATAATTTTTATAATTAGATCCACCAAAGAAATTATTATCCACATGTTTGGTAATAAAATAACTTACTTTAAAATTAAAAAACATTAAAACCAAATAAGAAATTAGTTCCATATGTGGAAGATGAGAATGTAAAATCTCAATTTTTTTTTTAACGATGAATTTTCTTATAAATAAAATTTTTTTAAAAAGATTACTTCTAGTTTTAGGATTTTTTGATAAGTTTATTGTTTTTATTCCAAAAGATTCAAAATATTTTTTCCAGTAACTGTTTCCTTTTAAATATATAATATATACATCATGTTTTTGTAATTTTTGTCCTCGAGCTAAACAACTTAAATGATTTTCTGCGCCACCTCTATCTATTGATGTTATTAAATGTAAAATTTTCATTTTAGAGACTAATTAATATATTTAACTACTTTATAGATTGGTGACTTTAATGTGTATACTCTCTATAACAATTTTTACAAAAATCATCTATCTGATTATTTTCAATATTATCTCTAAGTTTATAATAGGCTTTTGAGTTCCATATTTCCTTAAATGATTGTGTCTTTATATTTCCATAATTAATTACTTTGGGATCACCAATAATACAGCACGGAACAACATCGCCAGTTGATGCTAAATATGAACTATTGATTGGCCAACTACATTTTTTTTTAAAATTAAGTAAATTATTCTCAAAAACATCTATTGTAAAATTTTTTTGCGAATAATTATTTATAATATCCTTAAATCTTTTTTTTATTTCTAAATTCTTATACTCAATTTTTTTTTCTTCATTAATTTTATTCCATTCATCCTTACCCCAACCAGTTAAATGAACTTGAAAAGTTAAATTATCAAATCCTATACTTTTACATAAAGCAGCTATTTCCTCTACTTCATGATAATTTTCTTTTTGAACTGTACACCAAGCTGAAAACTCAGGTCTGAATATTTTTTTTTTTGTTAAATTTGAAAATAATTTTGCATTATTTATTACAGTTTCAAAATTTGATTTTATTCTAATTTTTTCAAAAGTTTTTTTACTTGAGCCATCAATGCTAATTGTTAATTTTGACAATTTATTATCAAGTAGAAAATTAATATTTTTTTCATTTAGTAGGCTTCCATTAGATATTATCTCGGTTCCAATTCCATATTCTTTTGCATATTTAATCATCTCAAATAAATGTTTGTTTACTAGAGGCTCGCCCATACCTTGGAGTTTAATTTTTATCAATTGTATATTCTCTCTAATAATTTTTTTAAAAGTTTCTAATTCCATGTTTTTAGAGTGAAAATCAGGTGAAGATACTTGGCACATTGTGCATCTAAAATTACAACCTGTAGTCGGTTCAATATCCATTGTTACAGGAAGATAAATTAATTTTTTTAAATTTAACATGTAGGATAATTTAAATAAACCATAATTAACTAGTTTTTTAAAAATATACTTTTTTGGAAACAAATTAATAAATCTTCTTGGTGTCATATAAATTTTATATTTTAATTTTATAAATAATTCAAAAAATATTTAACTTAAAATTTTTTTTTCTTTATTTAAATGCAAATTATATGCAATTAAGATATATGTTAAAATTATAATCTTGTATCTGTGAATAGTTCCATCATTAAATGATACTATTGAATACATCGCCACTGCTAAAAATAAAGTTATCATCCAATAAAATTTTAACATTTTCTCAGCACGTGATTTTTTAAAAAATTTATAAAAAAATTGTTTATAAAATAATGAATAAATTACTATATTTTCAAAAAAAATGACCACCTCGGGTATTGAATTTATATTTGGGTAAGGTGATAAAATAAAATTTTTTATATTGTTAAAAAAAATCGGTATAAAATT
>CACIQS010000027.1 GCA_902588855.1 uncultured Pelagibacteraceae bacterium
ACCTTTCCATCCTGCATGAATTGCAGCTATCATTTTCCTGTGATTATCAAAAACCAGTATTGGCACACAATCTGCAGTCAAAACTGCAATAGGTAAATTTATTTGGTCAGTAATAATTGCATCAGCTCTAGGTTTTATTTTAGATTTATACTTTTTGTCAATAAACACAAATTTATTACTATGAATTTGGTTAAGTAAAAAAATTTTTTTTGAGTTTTTAGAAATTTTTTTGCTAACAATATTTAAATTTTTTTTTACATTTGCACTATTATCATTTGAACCTGGACCACAATTTAAACTTTTATAAATATTTTTTGATACACCGCCGCTGCTATTAAAAAAACCATGTTTAATAGCTCTATTTTTTGAAAGCTCTTTAGATTTAATCAATTTGAAAACCAGTTTTAAATTTATTATTTTTAACTTTTATTAACATTACCTTAAACAACTCTCCCATTTGTTTTTCATCAATTAAACGTCTAATTCTATAAAATAGATCTGTTTTCTCTGAGAAGGCTATATTATTACTAACAATTTCTGCTCTTTGCAAAATTCCCATACTTGTTAAGAATTTTTTTTGATTAGTAATTAGATGATCTAGTTTTTCAAATTGATGAATATAATTAGCATATAAATTAAAATTTAAATTGTATGTGATATCAGAGTCACCAATGTCTTCTAATATGTTTGAAAATTTATGATTTTTTATTGCTTGAATAGTATTTTTTATTTTCAGATCTAAATATCCATAATCAATTATTAAAAGTCCGCCATCTTTTTTTTCTATAATTTTACAAATTCTCTCTAGATACTTAAACGCCTCTGGAGAGTATTCAATAATTTCTTGGTCCTTAGATATTTCAAATTTAAGTTCCTCCTCTATTATTTTAATATCAACTTCCTTATCATTGAACTCAGCTTTTTTATAAGTTTTTAAATTAACATATCTTTCGAACCAAATATTCTCCTTCTTAAAAAATTGCTTAATAGGAAGTGCATCAAAAAATTCGTTTGCAAGATAAATACAAGGAAATGTGTTATCCATTTCAACTTCATTTACCCAGATTATTTTTTCAGAATTTAAATTTTTTTTTTGTTCATTAATTAAATATGAGCTTTTTTCATGAATAATTAAATTACAGGAACCAAAACAATCTGGAAAATTCTTTAATGTTTCAGATATAACTTTCATCATCTCGCCATTACCAGCCCCAAGTTCAATTAAGTTAAATTTTTTAGGTGAACCGATACTTTTCCAAAAAGTTATTACCCATATCGCAATTATTTCTGAAAATAGTCTTGTGATATTTGGAGATGTAATAAAATCACCTTCTTTCCCAAAGGGATTTTTTTTCATATAATATCCATTTTCTTTATTGTAAAGAGCGTGATTTATAAATTGATCTAGAGGTAAATTAGTTGACTTGTTCATTTTTTTTGAAAAATAAAATAATTAATCCAATTATCAAAAAGATAAAACTTATTAACTGACCCATAGTTAAATTGAATATCAAGTATCCTAATTGATCATCTGGTACTCTATAAAATTCAACAATAAATCTAAAGATTGAATAGAAAATTAAAAACAATCCTGAAATTAATCCAGGTTTAGACAAATTTCCTCTATTTCTAAAATAAAGTAAAATTAAAAATAAAATTAAACCTTCTAATAATGCCTCATAAATTTGTGAGGGATGTCTTGGCTGATTATCTATTTGTATAAATGTAACTGCCCAAGGTAAATTAGATATAGTTCCATAAAGTTCAGAATTTATAAAATTTGCGATTCTTCCAAAAAATATTCCAATTGGCGCAACTAGAGCAACAATGTCCAAATATAAAAATGTGTTTTGATTATTTTTTTTTGCAAATAATATACTTGCTATAACAATACCAATTAGCCCTCCGTGAAAAGACATTCCACCTTCCCATATTTTTAAAATTTCTAATAGATTATTGATATAGAATTCAAAATTATAAAATAATACATATCCAATTCTTCCACCTAAGATAATTCCGATGATTAAATACGTTATATAATCATCAAAGTTTTTATTTATTTCAGAATTCTTTAAGAATAGTTTTTTCGCTATTAACCATCCTAGTAAAATACCAGCAATATAAGCTAGCGAATACCATCTAATTTCTAAAGAAAATATTTCTAATGCAACTGGGTCAAAATTATTGATGATCATTTTAAATTATAATTATATTGTATATCTCAAATATGAAAAATTCTAAATTTATAATTGATAAATTTGCAAAACTAATAGAGCAGGGATTAATTACTTCAAAAGATTTATCATCTGAAATCTTAAATATATTTAAATCTAAGAGAGATGAATTTGTTTTCAAAATGAAACTTACCAGTAAAGATGAATTTGATGTTCTTTCGAAGAGAGTAGAAAATTTAGAAAATAAAATTTCAAAATTAGAAACAAAAAAAAAGAAGAAAACTAGATCGGCAAAAAGATCTTAACTCTCAGCCCATTAAATTTTGATTTCTCCAGCATAATGTTCCCACCATGGGATTTTATAATATCAGAAGCAATTGATAGTCCTAGTCCAACACTTGATTTAGAATCATTTCTACCTTTGTCTATCTTATAAAAAGGCTTAAATACGTTTTCATGTTCCTTTTTAGGTATCCCCGGACCGTCATCATCAATAATTATAAATAAATTTGTATTTTTTTTATTTAGGCTTATTTCAACTTTGTTTGCATATTTTAATCCGTTATCAATCAAGTTATTTATGGATCTATTGATAAGGTTCTTCCTGCCATTAATGTAAATTCTAGGAATTAAACTATGAGAAATATTCTCATTATTATATTTTTCTATTATTTCTTCTATTAGTTCTGAAATATTAAACATTTCATCTTTTTCAACATACGATGAGCTTGTAAATTGCAAATATTCATTAAGCATTTTTTCCATTTCGTTAATATCATCTGTTAATTTATCAACCGCATCTTTATCTTTAAGGAAAGCTAACTGTAACTTCATTCTTGTTAAAGGAGTCCTTAAATCATGACTAATGCCCGATAACATTTCAGTTCGCTGATTAAGATGTCTTTCAATTCTTTTTCTCATTTTGTCAAATTCGTGACCTGCCTGACGAATCTCGAGCGCTCCTGAGGGTTTAAATTCCTCTATATCTTCTCCTTTTCCAAATCTTTCAGCAGCACGAGCTAAATTTGTAATTGGTCTTGTTTGGTTTTTTAAAAATATTAGTGAAATAATAACCATTATAATTGCAGGAACTGTTATCCATAGTGCAAATATTCTTGCAGAGGTACTAGTGACACGATCTTTAGGAACTAAAAATTTAAAATATCCATCTTCATATTTTATTCTTAAATCAACTAGCTCTTTATAGTTTGTAGTATTAAACCAGAAGATTTCAGGAGAAAATTTAGATTTTAATTCCCTTCTTAAAGTTCGATCAATTGGGCTAAACCATCTTTCTTTATTTTGGTCACTTAATTTTTCATCCACTACCAATTCAATATTTAAATCTAAAAATAATGAAAATAGATTATTCACCTCTTGTTTGTCATTTTTTTCATTCTGATAAGCTTCTACAAAAGCACTAATTTCATTGACCAACGTTCTGGTCATACCTTTATTAGTTTTAATCCACAAACTATCAAAAAAAACAATAGTTATAATAAGTTGAATAGTAATTACTGGAACTGCAACAATTAAAAGTGCTCTATAAAATAATCTTTTCGGTAAAATTTTTTTAAAAAAATTACTCAATCCATAGAACATATCCTGCACCTCTAATTGTTTGCAAAAACTTAGGACTTTTTTGATCTATTTCAATTTTTTTTCGTAATCTAGTAATAATAACATCAATAGATCTTTCTTTATCAAGATTAATTAATTTTCCTATATCTTCTCTTGAAAATGTTTTTCCAGGACTATTAATCATTTTTTCCAGAATTGTCTTTTCGGTATTATTAATTTTAAACTCTTTTTGATCTCTAATAATTAAAAGTTTATTTAAGTCAATTTTGACATTTTCAAATTCAATTATTCTTTTTTGTTCAGTTTTTTTTGTCTTATCTAAAATATTTTTTATTCTTAGAATTAGTTCTTTAGGTTCAAATGGTTTGGGCAAATAATCATCCGCACCAACTTCAAGACCTTCAATTCTTTCTTTGGCTTCTCCTTTTGCTGTAAGAAGTATAACCGGAGTATCTAGATTTTTTTTATTTTCTTCTATAAATTCTAATCCATTCTTTCCAGGCATCATTATATCGAGTACAATCAGATCAAACTTTATTATTTTTATTTTATCTGAGGCATCTTCAGCACTATCAGCTGTAGTTACTAAATAATTATTTTCGTTTAAAAATTTTTTAACTAATGATCTAATACCATCGTCATCGTCAACAACTAGAATATGAGCTAAAAAATTATCCATTAATTATTTTATTTAACACATTGTCAAAATTAACAACTTCTTCTGAGCTTGAATTTAAAAGAGCAGAATAAATTCTTTTTTTTTGTAAATTGAAAATTTCTTCAAATATTTTCTTTCCTTTTTCGTTTAAAAACACATGTTTAACCCTTGTATCCTTTTTATTTTTCTTAAATATGACGATCTCTAACTTAATTAAATCTTTTAAAACTCTGTTAAGGCTTTGCTTTGTCACTTTTAATTTTTTTAGAAGATCTGAAATAGAGATACCTTCATAGGAAGAAATTAGATGAATAACCTTATGGTGAGCAACACCAATTGAATATTTATCTAAAATTTTTTTAGAGTCAGAAAATGTCTCTCTGTAACTTACAAATAATTTTTCAATTAAACCCTTAAGTTGATCGTCTTTAAGATATAAAAGTTCTTTCATAATGGGTAAGTTATATTGACATATCAAAGATACAAAGATATTTTTCACTGATATTTTAAAATATTTTCACTAATGATACCGTACGATAAAAGATCTGGAAAAATTTGGTACAACGATGAACTCGTTGATTGGGGAGATGTAAAGCTCCATGTGTTAAGTCATGGTTTGCATTATGCAAGTTGTGTTTTTGAAGGTGAAAGAGTTTATGATGGCTCTATTTTTAAATTAGAGGAACATACCTCTAGATTTTTTCACTCTGCTAGAAGAATGGGTTTTGAAATTCCTTATACTGAAGAACAAATAAACTCTGCTTCAAATAAAATTGTTGCAACTCAGAATGTGGAAAACGGATATGTAAGACCAGTAGCCTGGAGAGGTACTGAAATGATGGCGATATCAGCACAACATACAAAAATTCATGTTGCAATTGCAACTTGGGAATGGGGATCTTATTTTGATCCAAAACTAAAAGTTGAAGGCATTAAATTAAATATTTCAAATTGGAGAAGACCAGCTCCTAACACTATACCTTGGGATACTAAAGCATCAGGTTTGTATATGATTTGTACATTATCAAAACATGAAGCTGAAAAACAAGGTTACACTGATTCTTTAATGTTGGATCATGAAGGTAATATTGCTGAAGCAACAGGAGCCAATGTATTTTTCAAAGATAAAAATGGGGAAATTCATACACCAATTCCAGATTCGTTCTTAGATGGAATTACAAGAAGAACTGTAATCGGAATTGCAAAATCAAAAAATATTAAAGTTCATGAAAGGAAAATTAACCCAACAGAACTTCCTAATTTTGTAGGCTGCTTTTTAACGGGAACTGCTGCCGAAGTTACGCCAGTATCTTGTATTGCAGAAAATCAATTTAAAGTTTGTGACACCATTATTGATCTTAATGAAAGTTATCAAGCATTGGTTAGAAAGAAAAAAGCAGCTTAATCTTTATTATCTTCAGATATTGCGTGATCAATACCCTTTCGCAAATAATCATAACCTGTAAATAAAGTGATCGCAGCTGATAACCATAAAAGAATAATACCAATTGTTTGTGCGTTATAATCTTCAAAGTTGATTATTTTATTTCCAGTATCCCCTGAAAGAAGAAGACCAATAGCAACCATTTGTAATACTGTTTTAAGTTTAGCAAGATTTGATACTGGAAGTTTAATCTGACCTTTTGCTAAAAATTCTCGTAATCCTGAAATTAAAATTTCTCTAGTTAAAATTATTATAGCTGCAATCACTTCATAATTTTGAATTGTTCCATCCATCACCAGCAAAATAAGAGCTGTAGCAACTATTATTTT
>CACIQS010000028.1 GCA_902588855.1 uncultured Pelagibacteraceae bacterium
TTATTACCTTTATTGCTTGGTTTGATGACAACGTTGTAAAAGCACTTGGTTTTTTATCTATTAAAAAAATATTTATTGGTTCTATTCTAGGACTTGTTCTAGTTTATTTTGTAAGATTCTATTCTTTGGCTTTTAACGGAATAAAATCTGGTTATGAAAAAATTAATATTTCTGTTGATGAAAGTTCATATTTACTTGGTTATTCGAAGAAGAAAACTTTTATGAATATTCATGTACCTTTCTTAAGAAATTCTCTTTTATTTGTTGGAATACTAATTTCTTTAGAAATAATAAGAGAACTGCCAATCACTTTGATTTTAAGACCTTTTAATTTTGAAACATTTGCAACTACTGCCTATATATCTGCTTCAGAGGACTTATTAGAAGCCGCAGCTGTTCCTTCATTATTTTTAATTTTGATTGCAACTCTTTTTATAATGCTTACATCTAAATATATATTGAGGGAAAATGACAGATAGTTTTTTAGAGATTAAAAATGTTGATTTCACTATAGGCGGAAAGATTAAAGTCAAAAATGCATCTTTTTCGATTGAAAACGAAGGGGATACTTTATGTATTCTTGGTCCATCTGGAATTGGTAAAACTACAATACTTAGAACTATAGCTGGTTTAGAAAAAATTGATAAAGGTTCAATTAAACTAAATGGTAAATTGCTATCATCTAAAAATCAAAACGTGGAACCTGAAGTTAGAAACATATCTTTAGCTTTTCAGGACAACAGTTTATTTCCTCATTACACAGTTGAAAAAAATATTTTATTAGGTGCTGAGAGAAATAAAGGTAAAAGAAAGAAAAAGCTTAGTTTTAAAGAAATTATAGATTTCCTTGGTATAGAAAAAATATTACCAAAATATCCACATGAAATTAGTGCAGGGGAGGCGCAAAGAGCTTCACTTGCAAGATCTCTATTAACACAGCCTGATCTTTTACTATTAGATGAACCACTATCCAATGTTGATCAAAGCTTTAAAGAAGAAATTCAAGTAAAATTAAAAAAAATTTTAAGTAAATTAAAAATTACAACAATAATCGTTACTCATGACTCTTACGAAGCTTTTTACCTTGGTACTAAATGTGCAATTATATTAGATGGTCAAATAAAACAGTTTGATGATCCATACAATGTTTACCATTTCCCTAATTCTGTCGAAGTGGTGAACTTTTTAAATCGTGGAATTTTAATTCCAGCAAAAGTAACAGGCGAAAATTCATTAGAAAATGAAGATCTTGGAACAATTAAAGGAAATTTTATCAAGCATTATCCTAAAGGTTCTAATGTACAATTATTGTTACAGCCAGAAGACCTAGAGCATGATGACAAAAGTAATTTAAAACTTGAAGTAGTTGATAGAAAATTTAGAGGAACAAACTTTATTTATACTTTGAAAACTAATAGCGAATTATTAATACCAGTTTTTGTTCATTCTCATCATGAACACCAACATGAAGCTGATGAAAAGTTTGGAATTAAAAGACCGATTAATATTGATCACATAGTTTGTTTTTAATAAAACAAGCAAATGCTTACTAAAAAACAATTATTTACTCGAGGGATGTTGGATATTTCTCCACATATGCTTTCAGTAATTCCATTTGGAATAATTTGTGGAGCAATTGGTGTCGAACTTGGATTTGATCCATATTTGGTTTATGCAATGTCTTTCATAATTTTTGGAGGAGCTTCACAAATAGTTTTTTTACAGTTGTTGTCAGGTGGTGCATCTAGTTTAGTTGCAGTTGCCTCTGTTGGAATTATAAATTCTCGACATTTATTATATGGAGCAGTGTTATCTGAATATTTAGAAAAATTATCTTTCATTAAAAAATTATTAATTTCTTACGTTGTTGTGGATCAAGGATTTGCTGAATCTAATAAATTTTTCAAAAAAAATAGAAATGAGGAATTTTTACATTATCATTTAATTGGTACAGGTTGCACAATGTGGGTTTGTTGGCAGATAGCAACGTTATCAGGAATTATTTTAGGATCATTTGTTCCAGAAGAGCTTGGATTAAAATTTGCAATTCCGCTAACATTTATAGCAATTGTTGTTCAGGATTTAAAAAAATTAAATCATGTAATTGTTATGATTACTTGTGGCTTAAGCTCTTTATTATTTTTTGATGCTCCATTTAAATCTTACATAATTATTTCACCAATAATTGCTTTATTTGTAGCTGCTTTATTATTGAGGTTAAAAAAATGACACTTACTGCAATTATTTTTGCTGGAATATTAACTTACTTTACTAGAATGACTATGATCGCTTTAATAAGTAGAGATATGTTGGGAGATAAAATCAAAGCTGTGTTGGAATATGTTCCTTCGGCAGTGTTTCCAGCAATAATATTTCCAGGAATATTTATAAATGATTTTGGAACTTTTATAGAAATGAATGATCCTAAAATTTTTGGAGCATTAGTTGCTGTAATTGTAGGTTATTTTTCAAAAAATATTATCGCAACAATTTCAGCTGGATTAGTATCTTATTGGTTTTTAATATTTGTAGTATTTAATTAGCACCTAATTTTATATTTCTGCTTACATTAATATCTATTAATTTTGGTTTTGCTAAACTCAGATTTGACATGAGTTCGACATACTCATCAACATTATTAACCTGCAATCTTGGATTAAATTTTTTTTCATTACCAATTGTACTAGATTCTTTGCCGTTATAATCATGACCAGGATACAAAATGGTATCCTCAGGTAATTTTAACAATCTATTAAAGATAGAATTATAAGCATCTTTTGAACTACCATTTTGAAAATCTGTTCTACCAGTTCCATTAATTAAAAGCGTATCTCCTGAAAATAAATATCTATCCATTAAGAAACTATAACTGTCAGAAGTATGACCAGGTGTATACATTGCTTTGATTTCTATTTGGTCAATTTTTATTATTTCATCATCTTTTACTTTAATTTCTACAGTATTAGCTGGAGTATGTTCTCCCATAAGTGTAGAGCAATTTGTTGCTTCCTTAAGTTTGCTCGCACCAGTTACATGGTCAGCATGAATATGGGTATCTATTACTTTAACAAGTTTTAAATCTAATTCTTGAAGCAACTTAATGTAGCTTTCAACATTCTCAATTACTGGATCAATTATGACTGCCTCGCGACCTTTTGCCGATGCAATTAAATAAGTATAAGTTGATGATTTATTATCGAAAACTTGTCTAAAAATCATTTATCATTAATATCAAATTATAATGAATACCTCTACATTTCATTGGTCTTGTAGACATACCTGGAAAAGAAGCGCAAAAAATACAGCTTGGTGCGTACTTGGTTGTGCGATTGGAGACTTTGGAACGATATTATTTTTTCAATTAACTCAAATTCCTTTTCCAGTTTTAGGAATAATGATTTTAGCAATTATCAATGGATTGATCACAAGTATTATTTTAGAAACAATAATTTTAATGACACAAAATTTTAATTTTGTTAACGCATTTAAAACAGCTTGTGGTATGAGCTTAATATCAATGATCAGCATGGAAATCATGATGAATTTAACTGACTACGTTTTAACTGGAGGTGCAATTTTAACGTGGTGGGTGGTGCCAATAATGCTGATTGTAGGTTTTTTAACACCTTGGCCTTATAATTACTGGAGATTAAAAAAGTTTGGAATTGCTTGTCATTAAGATTAAAGAATTCTTTTTAGTAAATTGTCACCAAAAAATAGTTTGTGAATAATAACAGCAGTTATATGAAGCGCTATTAAACCGATAAGGGTATAATTTGAAAAAATATGAATTTCATAAAACTGATCTGCTAAATCAAAATTTTCATTAATCTGAATTTCTCTAAATAATATTGTTAACGTATCCCCATTAAATAATTTTTTTAATATTCCTGAAATTGTTATTGATAAAATAGCAATATATAAAAGTACATGGTTCATCTTTGCTAGAAACCTTTGTCCTTTAAAAATACTTGGATCTAATTTTGGGGTAGGGTTAAGTATATTATTTATTAATCTTATTATTATTATATAAAAAACAGTTAAACCTAACGTAACATGAATATCTTCAATAGTTATTCTTTGTTCCCCAAAATCTAAATCAACTAGATAAAAACCCAAAGGTATTTGTATAAAAAGAATAATTGCACTGAGCCAATGTAACGCTTTTGATATAATGCCGTACTCTGTTAGGGTATTTGTTACATGCATGATTTATTTAATCACATAAAAAATTATATTAAAATAATTTTATTCTCAATTTTAAGCCTATTTTTCATCTCATCTAGTCAAGCAGAGCTAACTGTTGAAGAGATTGTTAAAAGTAGACAAGCATTGTTTAGTAAAAATTATAGTACAGCAAAAAGAGTACAAGCTTTTTCATCAAAAGGTGATTTTGAAAAAGCAAAAAAACTAATGATTGAAATGAGTGAAAATTATAAAGTTTTAATAGATCTATTTCCCGAAAATACAGAAGATGAATTTGACACCGAAGCTTTACCAACTGTTTGGGAGGAAAAAGATGCTTTTAATGCATTAATGACAAAAGCATCTGATGATATGATAAAACTTACATCTGTAATTGAAGACTCAGAAGATATAAGAGGCACACTAAAACAATTTATGTGGAGTAATTGTAAAGCTTGCCACAGCAGGTATAGAGAAGAACATTAGTTTCTTACCAAAGATGATACCTCAAAAAGTTAAAGATCATATTGAAGAATATATTAGCCAAGAAGTTTATGTCCAAATTGCTATAATTAAAGGTAAAGAAAAAGTTTCAACAGAAACGGCTATTGATAAGTATTTTAACACAAACCATTTTAGAGATTTTTCAGAGGGTAAACCTTATTTTCACTTTATTGATGGATTAAGAGATAAATGTCTTGGAAAACTTAAGAATTCTCCCATGAGAGATAAGGAAACTGAGGATGAAACAATTAAATTGTTACAAAAGAAATTAAATGATTTAAGTGATGATGAGCTTGAAGACACATATTGGGAAATAGAAACTGGAGAATTTTTTTCAGGAGAGCAAATAAAAGAATTAGAAAAAAATTGTAGTGAGTTAATTAAAGAGCTTAATTTTTTAAATAAAAATAAAAAAGAAGTTCAAACAACAATCATGAGTTTTTGTAAAAACTATGAAAAGTTGTGTCAAAAAAAATACCCAGAAGCTCCACTGCCACTAGAAATATTGAAGTCTAAAAATTAATTTTTAAGGGTTCGCTCTTTAGTTGATACCTAAAGAGCTCCCTTTTTATCGCCTCTTTGGCATTTAATCCAAATGGATTTTATTATTTTAAGTTTTTTGATATCTAAAGATCTTCAGCTAAGTATCAGGTGGTAATAATTTTAACATAAACCTCCTTCATATAAAAAATTAATTATGTAAAAATTATTTTCAATAAATTTATTTGCATTTAATGAAAATATATATGTTGAATACAACCTACTGCTTTAGTAGATTCCCGATATCTTATTTAAGTTTCTTAAATTATTTTTTGTTAATTAATTCACTAATAAAATTTTCTCCATAACCGTCATCAACAGCTTTTTGGAAATAGTTTTTATTTACTTCAGCAACTCTTTCAGCCTCAGGAAAATCTTTTAAAAGATCTTGAATGTAAGTTAAATCTTTAACTGAATTACTTGCAGTAAATTTAAAGCCTGTAAAATCTCCCTTTAGCAGATTATCAAAAACACGATTTAGAGCTGCAGAATTTCCAGAACCAAGTTTTGCAACATCAAATACTTTTTTTAAATCTAAACCCATCTCTGTAGCACTTTTAGCTAAATGATTAACTAAGGCAGCATTT
>CACIQS010000029.1 GCA_902588855.1 uncultured Pelagibacteraceae bacterium
ATTTATTGTTTTCCTCAAATTTACTTTCTATTAGAAATTCAGGGGTAACAGTACCTGCACCGATAAAATCGAATAAGTGTTTTTGTAAACCTTGATTTTTCAATTTTAACTCAAACAAAGGAGCAGACATATTATTAGAAAGTAAAAATTTTTCATATTTAATTCTTTCAAAAGCACCATTCTCGTTTATAAAATTTTTATTTTCTTTTAAGTATTTTAAAATTGTTTTTTCGTTAATAGAAAGTTTAAAATCCTCAATTTCTAGATCAATTAAAGTTGTTGAAATAAGTCCTGATAATAATTCTTCTATAATATTATTTTCTAAATTATTTCTAATTGCTTCTTGTGAAATTCCACTTTGATTAACATAGTCCATGAAATCTTGAGTGGTAACGTTAGTTTTATTTATTTTAGCAATATTATTTTGATTGTTAGTGCTGAAGCCACCACCAAATCCACCAAAGCCAAAAGCTATAATGATGATTACTATTAAAACTAATCCACCAAATTGTTTCCAACCTAAATTTTTTAATTTTTCAACCATAACGTTATAAATTTATTGATCTGTAAAAAACAAATCTATAGATTAAAAAGTCAATTATGACAAATAAATATATGTATTTTATAGCCAATTGGAAAATGTTTGGGGATTTAAAAACTATAAATTCACTAGATAAAGTTATTAAATTTTCAAAAAGCGATAAAAAAAATAAGTTCAAACTAATTTATTGTCCTCCATATACTCTAATACGTCCTATTTCAAAGAGACTAAGTAAAACTAATATCGAAGTTGGTGCGCAAAATTCTCATCAAAATTTAGATTATGGAGCTTTTACAGGTCAAGTAAATGCAAGAATGCTTAAAAGTGTTGGTGCAAAATATGTGATCTTGGGTCATTCTGAAAACAGAGTAGCTGGAGAAAATGACAAACTAATTAATCTTAAAATAAAAAATTCAATTAAATCTGGTTTAAAAATTATTTTTTGTATTGGTGAAACTCTAAAACAAAAAAGAGATAAGAAGACCAATCAAGTTTTAAATAGACAATTAAAAAAAGGATTAAAATCTATCAAAAAAATTAATGATATAATTATTGCTTACGAACCAGTATGGTCTATTGGAACCGGATTAATTCCTTCTTCAGATGAACTATCTAAATCTATTAAATTTATAAAAAGTAAATTTAGAAAAAAATCTCCAAAAGTTTTATATGGTGGCTCTGTTAACAGTAAAAATATTGATCAATTAAAAATAATTCCTGACATAGATGGTTTTTTAATAGGCGGAGCATCACAAAATCCGAAGAAATTTATTGATATAATCAAAAAAACCATTAATTAGTCCTCCATGGAAACATTATTACTAGTAATTAACATCATACTTGCATTTATTTTGGTAGTGCTTGTGCTACTTCAAAAATCAGAGGGTGGTGCATTAGGTATTGGTGTTTCACAAGAAAACTTCATGCTATCTAGATCAGCTGGTAGTTTTATTACTAAAGCAACTGCAATAGTTGCAACTTTATTTATTATTTGCAGTTTGGCACTTACTATAATTTCTAGAGCAGAATTAACGCCTACAGGATCAGTTTTAGACACAGTTGAGGAAAAAACTGAAGATACTCCATCAATTCCTGAAAATAATTAATTAGTACTTTCTATTTCTTTTTTTATTGGCTATAAGATAATTCCATGGCGCGATATATATTTGTCACTGGCGGCGTGGTTTCTTCCCTTGGAAAAGGGCTTTCATCAGCATCACTAGCTTATCTTTTACAATCACGTGGTTATAAAGTTAGACTTAGAAAATTAGATCCTTATTTAAACGTTGACCCTGGAACAATGAGTCCATTTCAACATGGAGAAGTTTTTGTAACGGATGATGGAGCTGAAACAGATTTAGATTTAGGTCATTACGAAAGATTTTCAGGAGTTACCGCAAAGAAAACAGATAATATTACTACAGGGAAAATTTATAGTGATGTTCTGAGAAAAGAACGAAAAGGAGAATATCTTGGAAAGACAGTTCAAGTTATCCCTCACATTACAGATAGAATTAAAGAATTTATTAAATTCGATACATCAAAAGAAGATTTTATAATTTGTGAAATAGGTGGAATTGTAGGCGATATTGAAAGTTTACCATTCGTTGAGGCTATAAGACAATTTTCAAATGATATTGGAAAAAAAAATGCATTATTTATTCATTTAACTCTAGTTCCATATTTAAAAGCATCAGATGAAATAAAAACTAAACCGACACAACACTCAGTTAAAGAATTAAGAAGTATTGGTATTCAACCTGATATAATTATTTGCAGATCAGAAAGACCAATACCTTTAGAACATAGAAAAAAAATATCTCTATTCTGCAATGTTGATATTAAAAATGTAATTGAAACAGTTGATGTAAAAACAATTTATGAAGCACCAATTAGTTTTGCTAGAGAAAAGTTGGATGTTCAAGTTTTAGATTACTTTAAAATAAAATCTAAAAAATCAAACAACTTAAATCCTTGGAAGAAAATTACTAAAATTACACTTAATACAAAAAAACAAGTTAATATTGCGATAATAGGCAAATATGTTGAATTAAAAGACGCATATAAATCACTAGATGAGGCCTTAACTCATGGAGGGATCACAAATAACCTTAAGGTAAATTTAGTTAGAATTGACTCAGAAAAATTAAAAGTTTCTGAAATTCGAAATAAACTAAAAAATGTTTCAGGTATTCTAATACCAGGTGGATTTGGAAAAAGAGGAACTGAGGGTAAAATAGAAGCGATCAAACACGCTAGAGTTAACAAAATACCATTTCTTGGCATTTGTTATGGTATGCAAATGGCAATAATAGAATTTGCTAGAAATAAATTAAAAATTAAAAAAGCAACTTCTTCTGAGTTTGATAAAGGCGGAGTTCATATAATTGGTTTAATGAATGAATGGGAAAAAAGTGGAAAAAAAGTTAAAGGCACAGACAAAAATTTAGGTGGAACAATGAGACTTGGTTCTTATGATGCAATTCTAAAAGATAAATCTAAAATTAGAGATATCTATAAATCAAGACTAATCAAAGAAAGACACAGACACAGATATGAAGTGGATATTTCGTATAAAGAAAAATTTGAGAAAAATGGACTAGTATTTTCTGGTTTATCACCAGACAATAAACTTCCAGAGATAATTGAACTCAAAAATCATCCTTGGTTTATCGGAGTTCAGTTCCATCCTGAATTTAAATCTAGACCTTTGTCTCCTCATCCTTTATTCTCTTCATTTATCAAAGCAGCAAAAAATCATAAATGAGTAGTATTACAATCAATTGTGGGAACATAGAAATTTCAAACGATAAAAAAATTTGTATAATTGCGGGTCCTTGTCAGCTTGAAACAGAGCAACATGCAATGGATATGGCTGGAAAAATAAAAGAAATAACTTCCAAATATGGTCTAGGTTTTATTTACAAAACCTCTTTTGATAAAGCTAATCGTACAAGTTTAAAAGGCAAAAGAGGTGCTGGGTTAGAAGCTTCGTTACCTGTATTTGATAAAATTAAAAAAGAATTAAATATTCCAATTTTGACTGATATTCATAATTCAGAGCAATGTTCAGTAGTTGCTAATCATGTTGATGTTTTACAAATTCCAGCTTTTCTTTGTAGACAAACTGATCTTTTAATTGCTGCAGCAAAAACAAACAAAATTATAAATGTTAAAAAGGGACAATTTTTAGCTCCTTGGGACATGGTAAATGTTACAAAAAAAATATCAGACTCAGGAAACACAAATATTCTTGTTACTGAAAGAGGTGCAAGTTTTGGATACAACACTTTGGTTTCTGATATGAGATCTTTACCTATTATGGCTAAGAATGGTTACCCAGTTATTTTTGATGCAACACATTCAGTACAACAACCTGGGGGACAAGGAGAGTCATCTGGAGGTCAAAGAGAATTTGTTGAATATTTGGCAAGAGCAGCTGTTGCTGTAGGGGTTGCTGGAGTGTTTATAGAAACTCATCAAGATCCTGATAATGCACCATCAGATGGACCTAACATGGTTCCTCTAGATAAACTAGAAAATTTACTAAAGCAGTTAACCGAAATTGATAAACTTATTAAGTGAGTAAAATAATAAAAGTTAAAGCGCGACAAGTTTTTGATAGTCGAGGAAATCCAACAGTAGAAGCCGAGGTCTATACAAATAATTTTAGTGCATCCGCAATTTGCCCATCAGGTGCATCAACTGGTACATATGAAGCTTTTGAAAAAAGAGATAAATATAATAAAAAATATTTAGGTAAAAGTGTTTTAAAAGCTGTTGAATTAGTAAATTCAAAAATCTCAAAAAAATTAAAAGGACAAAACGTTCATAATCAAGAGAGAATTGATGCCTTGTTGATTAATTTAGACGGTACTAGACAAAAAACTAATCTAGGTGCAAATGCTATGCTTGCTGTATCAATGGCAGTAAAAAAACTTTCTGCAAAAGTAAAAAAACTACCTCTGTACAGAACTTTTTTTTTAAAAAATAATTTTCAATTACCTTATCCATTAATGAATATTATTAATGGTGGGGCTCATGCTAACAATGGTCTCAGAATTCAAGAATTTATGATACGACCTGATAGAGCAAAAAGTTTCTCAGAAGCGATGAGGATTTGTTTTGTTGTAATTAAAAACCTCAGTAATTTAATAAAAAACAAAGGTTATTCTACTTCAGTTGGTGATGAAGGTGGTTTTGCACCTATGATTAGTAGTAACAACCAAGCTCTTGATTTGATTGTTTCAGCAATTAAGAAATCTGGATTTGTTAATGGTAAAGATGTTTCAATTTGTTTGGATGTAGCAGCAAATGAACTATTAAAAAAAAACAAATATTCAATCCATTCAAAAAGTTTTGTATCTGTTGAAAGATCAATAAAAGAATACCAAAAAATTATTAAGAAATATAAAATTAAATCTATTGAAGATCCTTTTGCTGAAAATGATTGGTTGGCTTGGAATAAATTAATGCGTTCGGTGAAAAAAGTTCAGATTGTGGGAGACGATCTTTATGTAACAAATCTTGAGAGACTCAAAAAAGGTTTTTTAAATATTTCTTCAAATTCTATATTAATTAAGCTTAATCAAATTGGTACTGTTTCAGAAACTCTAGATGTAATTAAATTTGCTCAAACTATTGGCTATAAGACAATAATTTCTCATAGATCTGGAGATAGTGAGGATACATTTATTGCTGATTTAGCTGTTGGAACAAATTCTAACCAAATCAAAACTGGATCTTTAGCACGTTCAGAAAGAGTTGCCAAATATAATCAATTAATCCGAATTGAAGAAGAACTTGGAAATAAAGCAAGAATGAATAAAATCAACTAATGTTGAGATTAATTAAAAGAAATTATTTTTTATTAATATCAATTTTTTTAATATTTTATTTTATCTTTAATCTAGTATCTGGAGAAAGAGGCCTTTTTTCATATTTTGAAAAAAAAGAACTTTTGTCTAACTTGAAAAATGAAGAAGCATTATTATTTAGTAAAATAGAGAATATCGATCACAAGAATTCTCTATTAAGTACAAATCTAGATTTAGATTATGTAGAA
>CACIQS010000030.1 GCA_902588855.1 uncultured Pelagibacteraceae bacterium
GCCTCTTCAAAAGACATATTTAAATAAATAACATCTTCAACTGGAAACATTAGTAAAAAACCACTTGTTGGATTGGGTGTTGTAGGAACAAAAACATTCACTAATTTTTTATTTGTCTTCTTTGCCATTTCACCAGTATTTTCTTTAGTAGCAAAACCAACAGCCCAAACACCTTTTCTAGGATATTCAATTAACACCACACTTTTTTTACCATCATCCTTTTTAGAAAAGGTTTCTGTCATCTGCACGATTGCAGAATAAACAGTTCTTAAAAAAGGAATTCTTTTAAATAAATCGTCTATTAATTTTAAAATTCTTTTACCAAAAAAGGATAAAGATAATCCACCAACTAATGTAATAAATATGACAGTTATTACAATTTCTACTCCAGGAACATTAAAAGGAAGGTAGCTGTTAGGATTTATGTTTTTTGGTATTAAATTTGATGATATTCCAATTAAAATTTTACTTAAGTAAAGTGTAAAACCAATAGGAATTAATACAACTACACCAGCAATAAAGTAATTTCTTAAAGTTAGAGAAAATGATTTTTTAGAGCCTTTTTTTGACATATTTTTTTTTAACTATAACTAGCATAAACAACAAAAATTATTGCAATGATAAATAATACAACTAGAATTTTATTATTAAGATTCATAATTATAAATTATTATCAATTTTAGAATGAAATGAATAGAAGAAAATTTTTAACATATGTTGGTTGCGGCTGTGGAAGCTTACTTTTACATTCATGCGCTACTGCTCCTATAACTGATAGAAAACAATTAAAATTAATACCTGAAGCTAAACTAAATGCTCAGGCTGCTCAGATTTATGAAAAAGTTAAAGAAAAAGAGAAAATGAGCGATGACACAAAAACCTTAAATGAAATAAAAGAAATTGGAAAAAAAATGGAAGAATCAATTAGTGAATATTTTTATAGATCTAATTTAAATGACCCAACCGCAAACTTTGATTGGGAATATATATTAATTGATAATAAAAAAGTTCGAAATGCTTGGTGCATGCCAGGAGGAAA
Organism: uncultured Pelagibacteraceae bacterium; assembly: GCA_902588855.1. GTDB lineage: Bacteria > Pseudomonadota > Alphaproteobacteria > Pelagibacterales > Pelagibacteraceae > Pelagibacter. The sequence goes on from CACIQS010000030.1 coordinate 1,040, forward strand.
AATTGCAGTTTATACTGGTATACTTGATGTCACAAAGAACACGAATGGTCTTGCTGCAGTAATGGGACATGAAGTTGCTCATGCCGTAGCAAAGCATTCTGTTGAAAGGGCAAGTAGAGGAGTTTTACTCAACACTGGTACCAGAATTATTGATATTGCAAGTGGTGGTATATTATCAGATATTAATAGAACAACTGGAATGGATACAGTTGGCCTATTATCTCAAATTGGATTGATGAATCCATTTAATAGAAAACAAGAAAGTGAAGCTGATTATCTTGGTATGATTTTTTCATCTTTATCTGGATACGACATTAGAGAAACAGTTAAAATTTGGGAAAGGATGAAAGAGTTTAATAAAGGCAAAGAACCTCCACAATTTATGAGCACTCACCCTTCATCTGACACAAGAATTAAACAATTAAATGATTGGATGAATGAAGTTATTCTTGATTATCCACCGATTGAAATAAGTTAAATTCAAAAAGTGGTGAGCCGTGATGGACTCGAACCATCGACCCATTCCTTAAAAGGGAATTGCTCTACCAACTGAGCTAACGGCCCACAAAGATTCATTTTTATGAAAATGAATATGGTTTGTATACAGATAAATTTTAATATTTCAATTCGTTCAATGTAAATTTTATAAAAAGAATTCGTTATAAATGAGGGGTTTTCATTACAAAGTTGTACACATAATAGCACAGTTAATAAAACTACAACTTATCAATGTATTTATCATGAAATTCATCAAAGGTATTATTCATAATATTTTTTCTAATTTCAGACATCAATTCTTGATAAAAATTTATATTGTGAAGCGTTAATAGCATTGATGCTAATATTTCATTGGTATTAAACAAATGATTTAAATAGTTTTTTGAATATTTATTTAAATTTAAATTTTCACAATTAGGATCTAACGGCGTGTTGTCATGTTGATATTTGTTATTTTTAATATTTACGCGTCCATTCCAAGTAAAGGCAAGACCTGTTCTACCTGATCTAGTTGGAAGAACACAATCAAACATATCTATACCTCTTTTTACAGCTCCTAAAATATCCGTAGGTGTACCAACTCCCATTAAATAATGAGGTTTTTCTTCTGGCAAATGTTCTTTAATACCATCTAAAGTAGTAAACATTTCATCTTGTGTTTCACCTACAGCTAATCCACCGACAGCATAGCCATCAAACCCAATCTTTGTAAGTTCCTCAAGAGATTTTAATCTTAAATCTTTAAATAATCCTCCTTGGATAATTCCAAATAAAGCTTTGTGAGGATTATTGCCAAATGCCTTTTTAGATCTCTGAGCCCAATATAAAGATAGATCCATAGATTTTTTTATTAAATTATAATCTTCAGTTTTTTTTGGACATTCATCCATTATCATTACAATATCAGAGTTTAGACCTAATTGAATTCTAATGCTTTCTTCAGGACTTAAAAAAAATTTTTTACCATCAACATGTGAATTAAAAATAGCTCCTTTTTCTCTATCTATCTTATTTAACTTTGAAAGTGACATTACCTGAAATCCACCAGAATCTGTTAAAATTGGTAAATCACAATTCATAAAACTGTGTAAACCACCCGCTGCTTCAATTCTTTCTACGCCTGGACGGATCATTAAATGATATGTATTAGAGAGTATTATTTCAGATCCAGTTTTCTTTATATCATCAATTGTGCAAGCTTTAACTGTTGCTTGTGTACCAACAGGCATAAATGCTGGCGTATTAATTTCACCTCTATGAGTTTCTATAATACCACGTCTAGCAAATTTATCTTTATTTAAAACTTTAAAGGCAAAATTTTTTAATGCCATTTAATATTTTACAAAGATTTAAAACTTATAATCTTATCAGGATCTGTTACAGCACCATTATTGTTTTGGTCGCCTCTTTTGATTTTATCTACAAACTCCATTCCTTCTATGACTTTTCCAAAAACAGTATACTGTCTGTCTAAAAAAGGAGCAGGTTGAAAGCAGATAAAAAATTGACTATTCGCGCTATTTGGATCTTGAGCTCTTGCCATAGATAATGTGCCTCTGTCATGAGGTAAACTATTAAATTCCTGTTCTAAATCTGGCATATCAGATCCACCCATGCCTGCTCTTCTTAAATCAAAATCTTTAGACTCTGAATTTCCAAATTTAACATCTCCTGTTTGAGCCATGAAACCATCAATAACCCTGTGAAATACAACATTGTCGTATTTACCACTGTTTGCTAATTCTTTAATTCTTTTGACATGGTTTGGTGCAACGTCTTCAAATAATTCAATTTTTACATCACCATCTTTTAGTTTTAAAATCATTATATTCTCCTCAGCTATTAATTGATTTGCACTAATAAAAAATAAAATAAATACGTAAGATAAAATTCTATTCATATTTTTCTTTTAAAGATTTTATTGTGCTTTTGGTAGTAAATTTTTTAATATTTCCATTTAATTTTACAATTTCTTTAACAAATCTCGATGAAATAATTTGATTTTCTACATCTGACATTAAAAAAATTGTTTCAATATTTTGGTTCAGCTTTCTATTCATTCCAGCAAGTTGAAATTCATATTCAAAATCAGATACTGCTCTTAAGCCACGCAATATGATATTTGATTTATATTTTTTACACAAATCAGTTGTTAGTGAACCAAAGGATACAACAATAATTTTTTTTTTATTCAATTTTAAATCCTTAAATAAAGCTTTATTGACAATTTCTATTCTTTCTTCTGATGAAAATAAGTAATTTTTATTACTAACATCTGAGACACCAACTACAATTTTATCAAATAGCTTAAGTGCTTTTTTAATTACATCTATATGACCATAAGTAATTGGATCAAAAGTTCCAGGATATATAGCAATTTTAGTCATTAAATTAAATTATCATCAATTTTGATTGCAGAAACTACTTTTTCATCACCCGATAATTTTATAATTCTTACACCTTGAGTATTTCTACTTGCAGTTCTTATTTCTTTTACTGCAACTCGAATAACTCTTCCTTTGTTTGTAGATATTAAAATTTCATCACCTTCAAATACTGGAAAAGATGATGTTATATTTCCATTTCTAGGAGAATTTATAATTCCGATAATACCCTTTCCTCCTCTATTGGTAACTCTATAGTCTAAATGAGAGGTCTTTTTGCCATAACCATTTTCACTTATTGCTAATACAAATTTTTCTTTTGCTTTTAATTCTGATTTTTCATCTTTTGATTTTTTTCCATTTTTATTCAATTTATCATTATCAATTACTGATAATGAAACAATTTGATCACCAGAAGCAAGTTCAATACCCTTTATTCCTTTAGAAGATCTTCCCTTAAATACTCTTAATTTTCTAGCCTCAAAACGAATACATTTTCCAAATCTAGTACTTAGAATTATGTCTTGATCATCTTTACAAATTTTAACTCCAACAATTTTATCATTATTGTCAAGTTTCATTGCAATTTTTCCTGAAGCATTAATGGAAGAAAAATCTTCTAAACTATTTTTTCTAACTTTACCTTGTGCAGTTGCAAAAATAATTTGATAACTTTTTGAGTCTGTATCTTCATCAGGCATTGGCATAATTGAACTGATAGACTGATGACTTTTTAACGGAAGTATATTAAATAAAGATTTACCTTTTGAAGCAGATGATCCCTCAGGTATTTTCCATGCTTTGATTTTATAAACCAATCCCTCTGTTGAAAAAAATAAAACAGATGTATGTGTATTTACTGAAAGCGTTTGAATTACAGAGTCTTGATCTCTAGTAGTAATTCCAGATTTACCTTTTCCACCTCTTTTTTGCTGTTTTACATTATTTAATGAACCTCTTTTAATGTAACCTTGTAATGTTACAGTGATAATTATAGATTGTTTTTGGATTGTTTCTTCGATGTCATAATTTAATACAGCATCGATAATTTTAGTTCTTCTTGGAACAGCAAATTTCTCTTTAATATTTTTTAATTCCTCACTTATTACTCTCAAAAGCTCTTTTTTAGAAGATATAATTTTTTTATATTTTGCAATTAATTCAGCTAATTTTTTAATCTCAACTTCAATTTCATTGATACCAAGGGCTGTTAATTTTTGTAATCTTAATTCTAATATAGCTAAAACTTGTGGTTCGGATAAAGAATAAACATTTTTACCTTTTTTTCCCTCAACTAAAGAAATTAATTTTTGTGATTTGTTTATTTTCCACTTAGTTTTAAGAATAGCATTTTTTGCGTCTTCAGGTGTTTTGGAAGATCTAATAATTTTTATAATTTTATCTAAGTTTTCTACAGCTACAGATAGACCAATTAAGATATGTGCTCGCTCCTCTGCTTTTTGAAGATCAAATTTTGTTTTTTTGATTACTACATCTTCTCTAAATGATAAAAAATTAGAAAGAAATTCTTTTAAAGTACATGTTTTTGG
>CACIQS010000031.1 GCA_902588855.1 uncultured Pelagibacteraceae bacterium
GAGGATATGAAAAAGTTAATAGCTTATTCTTCTGTTGCTCATATGGGATTTGTGACATTAGGAATATTTACTCTTCAACAACAAGGAATTGAAGGAAGCATTATTCAAATGATCAGTCACGGTCTAGTTTCAGCAGCACTTTTCTTATGTGTTGGTGTTGTCTACGATCGGATGCACTCAAGAATGATTCATTCGTATGGAGGAATAGTTTCAATAATACCTAAATATTCAATTTTATTTATGTTGTTTACATTAGCAGCATTGGGATTACCGGGGACAAGTGGTTTTATTGGAGAATTTTTAATTTTAATGGGTGCTTTTAAGGATAACTTTCTAGTAGCTGTAATTGCTAGTTTAGGAGTGATACTTGGAGCTGCATATATGCTTTGGTTGTACAAAAGAGTTGTTTTTGGAAAACTAGTTAACGAAGACCTTAAGAAGATGTTTGATTTAAATAGATCGGAATATCTAATTTTATCTTGTCTAGCAGTTCCAACTTTATTCTTCGGATTTTATCCAGATCCGTTGATAAATACTATAGAAGTTTCTGTAACCGATTTGATTAATATGCATAACACAAATATAGCTAGCAAATAATATGGAAAATTTTAATTTAGTATTACCTGAAATATTTATTTCACTTTCAATAATGTTTTTACTTGTTTTGGGTGTATTTAAAAAAAATAGTTCAAAAATCACTTTCAATTTATCTTTATTTGTAATTTTGATTACAGGAATAATAACAATTAATGAAACCTTCTCTGTTAGTAGGGAAACTTTGTTTAATGAAAGTGTTGTAATTGACACTATGTCTTCACTAATGAAAATTATAACTTTAATTGGAGGTTTTTTAGTTTTAGTAATTTCATCAAGCTATTTAAAAACATTTAAAATATACAATATCGAATACCCAGTTCTTATTTTGAGCTCTATTCTTGGTATGATGGTGATGATTAGCTCAAATGATTTAATTGTTTTTTATATGGGCTTAGAATTACAATCATTAGCTCTTTACGTATTAGCAACATATAATAGAGATCAACTAAAATCATCCGAAGCTGGTTTAAAATATTTTGTTTTAAGCGCACTATCTTCAGGATTATTGTTATACGGATGCTCATTAGTATACGGTTTTTCTGGTTCAACTAATTTTGATATAATATCAAATCAATTAAATTCTAATGAATATGTTTTAACATTTGGTATTGTATTTATCTTAGTTGGTTTAGCATTTAAAATTTCTGCAGTTCCATTTCATATGTGGGCACCTGATGTTTACGAAGGGTCACCAACAACTGTGACTTTATTTTTTACAATAGTACCAAAGATTGCTGCTTTAACTGTATTTATAAGATTTTTATGTGTTCCTTTCTTAAATTTAATTGACCAATGGCAAATGATAATAATTTTCTTATCAATAGCTTCAATGGTCTTTGGAGCCGTTGCTGCAATAGGTCAAACCAATATCAAAAGACTAATTGCTTACAGTTCTATAGGACATATTGGTTACACATTGGCAGGACTAGCCACAGCTTCAAACGAAGGAATTCAAAGTTCAATAATTTATATTTCAATATACGTAGTTATGAATTTAGCGCTTTTCTGTTGTCTATTGATGTTAAGAAGAAATGATCAATATTATGAGGATATTGAGGATCTCTCAGGATTATCAAAAAACCATCCACTTTTATCTTTATGCTTGCTTGTAATACTGTTTTCTTTAGCAGGTATTCCACCTCTAGCAGGTTTCTTTGCTAAGTTTTATGTTTTTAAAGCTGTATTAGAACAATCAATGTTTTTCTTAGCTATAGTTGGATTGTTATCAACCGTAGTTGCAGCTTTTTATTATTTAAGAATTATAAAAATAATTTACTTTGATAAAGAAAAAGATAAATACGATACGGACCATAGCTTATGGTTAAAATTTTCACTTACAGTTTCAACGATATTAATTCTTTTATACTTCATATTCCCAAGTCAGTTAATAGAAGTCGTTTCAAGAATTAATATTATTTAATGAAATTAAAAAAATTTAAATATAAAAAAGTTGAAAGCACAAATAATACTGCAATAAGAATTATAAAAGAAACTAAATACAACTTAGGTATGGTTGTTGCTGAAACACAAGTAAATGGTAGAGGTCAGTATGGAAGAAAATGGATATCATTAAAAGGAAATTTATTTATCTCTTTTTTCAATGAACTAAATAAAACGAAACTATCTATTAACGCTATAACAAAAATCAATTGTCTTTTAGTCAAAAAATTACTCTCGTCATTTACAAGTAAAAAAATTTTATTTAAAAAACCAAATGACTTATTAATTGATAAAAAAAAAATTAGTGGCATTTTACAAGAAGTCATATTTGTAAGAGATAAAAAATTTTTAATTACCGGTGTAGGCATAAATGTTAAAAAAAATCCAATTATAAGGAATTATCCAGCCACAAACTTGCAAGAGGTAACTAAAAAAAGTATTAGTAAATTAATTGTAGAAAATAAACTAAAACAACTTTTTGAAAAAAATTTATCTAAATTGTATAAAATTAAATAATGTATATTCTAGGCGATATTGGTAATACGGAAACGAAATTATGTATTGTTTCTAAAAATAATAAAATTTTAAAAAAAATTACTTTTTTATCAAAATCTATAACCAACAAGCACCTTAATATTTTATTTAAAAAAAATAAAATTCAATTAAATAAAATTGAAAAAATATTATTTTGTAGTGTTGTTCCAAAAACATTTTCTATAATTAATAAATTTTTATCGAAAAAAGTTAAACTAAAATGCTATGAGGTTAAAAAATTAAACTTAAAATCGCTTATAAAAATCAAAGTAGATTATAAACAGGTAGGCTCAGATAGAATTACTAATGCTATAAGTTTAATGAACAATAAAAATAATTTTATAATTTTAGATTTTGGTACAGCAACAACTTTCGATGTACTAATTAGAAATACTTATTTTGGAGGAATTATTGCCCCGGGTTTGAGATTATCTCTTAATACCTTGTCTGATAAAGCAACTCTAATTCCAAAAATAGATTTAAAAAAGATTAATAAAGTCATTGGCAAAAATACAATCTCTGCTGTTAGATCAGGCTTTTTTTGGGGATATGCGGGTTTAATTGACAATATTATTAATTTAATTAAGAAGGAGACCGGAAAATCTTTTAAAGTAATTATTACTGGTGGATTTTCAGATTTATTTAAAAACTCAATAAAAACGAAAGCAAGTCACAACCAAGATATTACAATTAAAGGCTTAATAAAGATTTCAAAATTAATTAAATAATATGAAAGATGAACTATTATTTTGTCCATTAGGTGGATCAGGTGAAATAGGCATGAACATGAATTTGTTTGGCTATGGACAGCCTAGTGATCATAAATGGATTATGGTCGACATTGGGGTAACATTTGCAGATGATACTATTCCAGGTGTTGATTTAATCTATCCAGATCCAGGGTTTATAGTTGAGAGAAAAGATAATTTATTAGGAATAGTTTTAACACATGCTCACGAGGATCACATAGGTGCAATAGCTCATCTATGGCCAAAATTACAATGTAAAATTTTTGCAACTCCTTTCACAGCTGTATTAATTCGAGAAAAGTTTAGAGAAAAACAAATCGATATAACCAATGATTTAAAGATTGTTGAGTTAAATGGAAAGGTTTCCTTGGATCCATTTGAAATTGAATACATTACTTTAACGCATTCTATATTAGAACCAAATGGACTTAGAATAAAAACTCCAGCAGGAGTTATTTTGCATACTGGTGATTGGAAGGTAGATCCAAATCCTTTGATTGGAGACAATATAAACGAAAAAAGATTAAAGGAAATTGGTGATGAAGGTGTGCTAGCAATGATTTGTGACTCAACAAATGTTTTTAGCGCTGGTAGATCAGGTTCAGAATTAGATGTAAGAAAAAATATGTTAAACGTTATGTCTCGATTGAAAAAAAGAATTATCATAACCTCTTTTGCCTCAAATGTAGCTAGAATGGAGACAGCTTTTTATTGTGCGGAACAAACTGGAAGACAAATTTCATTAGTTGGTAGATCTATGCATCGTATTTATAAAGCTGCACGTGAATGTGGATATTTAAAAAATACAATTGAACCAATTGACCCTCGTGAAGCTAAAAATTTTTCAAGGGAAAAAATAGTTTATCTTTGCACAGGTAGTCAAGGCGAACCAATGGGCGCAATGATGAGAATTTCTAGTTATGTTCATCCAGATGTTTTTATTGAAAAAGGTGATGCTGTAATTTTTTCTTCAAAAATTATACCTGGTAATGAAAAAAAACTTTACAAATTACACAACCAACTTGTTAAAGATGGTATTGAAGTGATATCTGAAGAAACTGAATTCGTTCATGTTTCCGGTCATCCTAACAGAGAAGATTTAAAAGAAATGTACCAGTGGGTTAAACCAAAATGTGTGATACCTGTACATGGAGAACATAGACACATGATAGAACACATAAATTTTGCAAAAGAAATGCAAGTTCCATATCCTGTACAAGTAGAAAACGGTGATATAGTTAAGTTATATCCTGGTAATCAGCCTGAAGTTTACGACAAAGCTCCAAGTGGTAGATTGTATTTAGATGGCAATGTAAGCGTTGATCCAGACTCACAATCAATTAAAGATAGAAAAAATTTGAGTGCAAATGGATATCTTGAAGTAACTTTAATGATAACACCTAAAGGAAATATCCATAACAACCCTGTACTTTCTTTTCGTGGTTTGCCAGTAGATGATC
>CACIQS010000032.1 GCA_902588855.1 uncultured Pelagibacteraceae bacterium
TAATATCCAAAAATTTTTTTTTTTTCCAAATTGAAGTGGGAACATAAAAATTACCTGTAATTTTTTTTTTTTTTAAATAAGGATACACAAAATCATAATGATCTTTATATCCATCAAAAGTTAATAAAAAATTTGGCTCATTATTAAATTTATTGTTGTTTAATAAATATACAAATTCCTCATTGTTTATTACTCGCCCTTTTTTTTGAAAAAAATTTATTTGGTTTTTAAAATTTTTTAAATCTAGTGCTGGAAAGTAGTTATTCTTTTTGAGCGGTCTTACATAATGATACATTATTATATAAATATTTTTATTTTTAATTTTAATCACTGGTTAATTTTTTTATGTATTATGATACTAGTTTATCATATAAATATTTATTCTTATAAGTTTATATATTAATTATTCACTGAGATAGATTAAAATATTTATATGAAAAAAAATGCAGGTGATAAAATAATAGTTGAGAATGCGTCTTGGTCTTTTGGAAAAAAAGTACCAAAAAAATTTGATAATCATATAAAAAAATCTATTCCCCTGTATTCTGAGGCGCATGATTTAGCGCTAAATTTAAGTGATTTTTTTTTAAAGGAAAATTCAAAATGTTATGATCTAGGATGTTCTACAGGTACGCTCATAAAAAAAATTTCTGAGAGACATGACAAAAAAATTAAATTTTTTGGTGTTGATTCTGTTAATGAAATGATAGCTCAAGCAAAGATATTAAATAAAAAAAATAAAAAAAAAACCAGTAATAAAATAAATTTTAAAGTACAAAATATTAACAATATGAAAATAGAAAAAAATGATTTAACTATGTCATTTTTTACTATTCAATTTATTAAACCAAGCGTAAGACAAAATCTTGTAAATAAAATTTATAAAAGTTTGAATTGGGGTGGATGTTTTCTTTTTTTTGAAAAGATAAGAGCAAATGATGCAAGATTTCAAGACATTTTTAATAATACCTATAATGAGTTTAAAATTAAAAATAATTTTACTGCAGAAGAAATTATTCAAAAAACCAGAAGTCTTAAAGGTGTGATGGAACCATTTTCAGACAAAGGTAATTTAGGTATTCTGAAAAGAGCGGGATTTGAAGACATTATTCCAATATTTCAATGGTTATGTTTCAAAGGCTACATGTGCATTAAATAATCTATGAAACAAATAGAAATTAAAAAATACTTAAAATTCTTAGGTATGGATACCACTGAAAAAATGAGTTTTAAGAATTGTGAAATTTGTGGGAATAAAAATACAAAATTAATAAAAAAAAAAATTTCTTGGAATAATAACAAGTATGGAATTTTACCAGTTCATTGTTGTTTAAATTGTGGTTTTCTTTTTCAAAATCCTAGATTCAATAAAAATTTCTATTCGAGATATTATGGAAAATCTTATGGTGAGGAAGTAATTCTAAAAAAAATTTCCATTAGGAATACAGTAAAAACTCAAAAAGAAAGGGGTGAATTACTTTATAAATTTTTAGAAAATTATTTGCCTAAAAAAGGTAATATGCTTGACGTTGGGTCGTCTATAGGTTGTATGATGATACCATTTTTAAAAAGAGGTTGGAAGTGTGAAGGAAACGATCCCTTCAAGAGTTTTGTTGAATATGGTAAAAATAATTTAGGATTACCAGTTAAATGTCTTCAATCAGAAGATATGCAATTAAAAAAGAGATCTAAAGATTTGATAATTATTATGGGATCACTTGAACACGTCTATAATCCAAATTTGGTAATGCAAAAATGTGAAAAGGCTATAAAAAAAAATGGAATTTTAGTTTTAGAAGCAAGAGGTGATCCTATTGGACCAATTAAAAATTTTTTTAATCAAAGCCATCATAGATATTTTTTTGGAAATACAATGGAATTAATTATGCGAAAATATGGATTTGAACCAATTCTAACAACAAAATATCCTATAACAGGACCAACAAGACCAGGTACACAGTTTTGTATCGGAAAGTACAAAGGTAACAAAATAAAAAAAACTTTTAAAAATTTAATAAAAAATGGGAAAAGAGAGACATATTTAGATATAATTTTTAAATTAAAATATTACGATAAAATTAATAAAAATAAAAAATAAAAAAATTTTATTATATTTTATTCTTCTATTCCTCTTAATAAATACTAGTTGTTTAAAGCTTAATTTTAATAAGGATTTAAATAAGAATTCAATTTTTTTTGATTTTGATTAAATTTAATAAGTCTAAACCTTCTTTTAAAGTACAAAGATTTTTATATGTTCTATTTAACACTTCTTTATACATCTCTTTTGTTGTCTGATATTGGGAAAATTTTTTAAATTTAATATTTTTAGTCTTTTTTTTATTTATTATTTTAAGTTGGGATTTCAAAAGGTCAGCGTAAACTTGTGAACCATTTTTAAAACAAATTGATAAATATCTTCGAGGATATTTATTAAAGTATGTCATTTTTATCTTTACTAATCCATTATTATTTATTTTTCCTAAAATTAAAGAAATATCATTTGAAGAAATGTTTAAATCAGAGATTTTTTTTGAAATAATTAAATAAGGTTTAAATTTAGGCTCTAACCACCTTACATAATCTATTTCATGACTTAAATCTAATAGAGTACCACCACCCTTACTTGCAAAAGCGCTGTAAGACTTTTGATAATCACTATTTTTTCTCCAAAAAGGTAAATAGCTTGAAGTTTCAGCCTCAATATAAAATATTTTATTTTTTATAATTTTTAACTTCAAATATTTTAAAATTGGATGAAATCTAAGATTATAAGTTATAAAAAATTTATTTTTTTTAGCAATAAACTTAATAAATTTATTAAAAATTGGCTTTTCAACCAAAACAATTTTTTTATTAAATTTTTTTTCAACTAATTTACAATGATAATGATGCTTACTGGTTTCGCTACAAATAACTATTAAATCAGGATTAATATTTTTTATATTTTTTACAAAGAAAATTTTCTTTGATGATTTTAAATTTTGTTTGGTTTTTATAAAAATCTTTTTAATTTTCTTTTCATTGTTAAGTATTTTAGAGTGCCTTTTGCCTGCTGATCCGTAACCTATTATCAAAACTTTCATTGTTTTTTAAGTTATAGGTACCTTTAAAGATTTTTTTTTAAATTTTCTCCATTTTTCAAGATAGAAATTAATCAATGGCATAAACAATTTAGTAGAATTAAAATATCTTGGGAGACTACTTTGATTACTTATCAAAATTTTTTTAATAATTTTTGTCATTTTTATACTGGTAAAGTCATTTCTATAAATTATTTTTTTAGATTTTTTAAATAAAATTATATTATCTGCATTTTCTATAATATTAAAAATTTTGTCTCCATTTTTAATTGTTATTCGCATTGGAGATTTATTATTTTTAAATTTTTTCATTGAAAGTAAAAATAAATCATGTTTTTCAAATTTTATTTGTAAATTTCCATTTTCTAATTCATAAAAATTTTGTCTTTTACTTTTTACCCAAATTAATTTTTTTTTCTCATTAATACCTGAGATATTTTTATTTGTTAGATAACTAAATAAATCTACAAAATGTAATCCATTACAACAAATTCCCCAACTGTAACCTGATACTTTCATTGATATCTTTTTTTTAATTTGTATTTGTTTTTTTATTTCCCTGTATACTGCTAAAGATCTTCGATCAGTGTTAACCCAGCTATTTTTCTTATTTTTTAAAAATTCGTTTAATTTTTTCAATTCATTTGGGCTTTGTGTTAATGGTTTTTCAATAATTAGATTTTTAAATTTTACCAAATTTTTTAATTCAGAAAATAATTTTACTCTGTTGTTGCATGTTGTGGCCACGATTAATAAATCGATTTTTTTTGGCAAAAAAGAAAGTTTATGGCTGATTTTAACTAAATTATTTTTTTCATTTTTATTAAGTCTATCAAAAGCTTTTAAATTTTTATCAACAATGAATATTCGCTTATTTAAATTTATTTTCTCTAGAGCCTGGTAATATCGATATCCAATTGCTCCAAAACCAACTAAAGCGATATTAAACATAAATATTTTTAATTAATTTTACAGTCTCAAAATATTCTTTTAAAAATACTAACTTATGTTTTTTTCCTGATAACATTTTTATAAATTCATTTACTTGTAAAAATAAACCAGGCTTGAAAATACTGTCTGACATATTTTTATTGTGATGTACTCTTTTTCTTTTACCATTGTGTAATCTCTCTACCATCAAAATTTCTAGAGGATTCAATTCACATCTAATATTTTCTTGAGTAATGTTAATAGACCAGTTACCAGGTGAATTCCAATTACA
>CACIQS010000033.1 GCA_902588855.1 uncultured Pelagibacteraceae bacterium
TTGTTGGACTTATATTAAAATTTGGTTTAACAGATTTATGTATGGTATGTATCCAAATGCTGAGCAGTGGCGTATTAACTTATCTTTTATAGCTTTAGCTTTTCTCGGCACTATTGGCTTTTTTGCTACTGAAAAATTTAAAAAATATTTGACCCTTTATTATGTAGTTGTTTATCCTGTAATTGCTTTTTTCTTTATTTTCTTTTTTATATCTGGTGGTCCAATATTTTTTGATTTCTCATATGGAATTATTGCAGCTGTAATTTCAGTTATAATTGGATTTTTTATTCCTTCAAAATTTAAAATGTACTATTTCATTATAGTTCCGATCACACTCTACATATTATTAAAATATGTATTTTTTTATGAGGAGCTTATTGAACTTGGTAAATTAGAAGCATTAGAGTGGGTAGAGACAGGCGCTTGGGGAGGTTTGTCTTTAACTTTTATAGTATCATTTTTTTGTTTGATTTTCTGTTTTCCAATAGGCTTGTTTTTATCTCTTGGAAGAAGATCAGATTTTCCAATAATTAAATATTTTTCAATTGGTATGATTGAATTTTGGAGAGGTGTTCCATTGATTACAGTATTATTTATGTCCTCAGTAATGTTTCCAATGTTTTTACCAGAAGATATGTTTATTGATAAATTAGTTAGGGTAATTATTGCAATATCATTATTTGAAGCTGCTTATGTAGCAGAAGTTATTAGAGGTGGTTTGCAAGCGTTACCAAGAGGCCAGTATGATGCTGCTAAATCTTTAGGAATGGGTTATTGGAAAATGCATATTTTAGTAATTTTACCTCAAGCACTTAAACTAGTTATTCCTGGTATTGCAAATACCTTTTTAGCGCTTGTAAAAGATACTCCTCTAATATTTGTTGTTGGACTTTTAGAAATTGTTGGCATGTTAAATCTTGCAAAAACGAACCCAGAGTGGCTAGGTTTTGCGATGGAAGGTTATGTGTTTGCATCAGTACTATTTTTTATTATTTGCTATGCAATGAGTAAATATAGTTATAATTTAGAACAAAAATATAAAACGGAAAGATAATGTCAGATAAAATAATACAAATTACTGAAATGAATAAATGGTTTGGTGATTTCCAAGTTTTAAAAAATATTAATTTAGAAGTAGAAAAAAATAAAAAAATTGTTGTCTGTGGACCTTCAGGATCAGGTAAATCAACATTGATTAGATGTATAAACAGACTTGAAGAACATCAGCAAGGTTCAATTGTAGTAGATGGAAATGAGTTAACGGAAGATACTAAAGATATAGAAAAAATTAGAGCCGAAGTTGGAATGGTATTTCAACAATTTAATTTATTTCCTCATCTTTCAATTTTAGATAATTGTACATTGGCACCAATTTGGGTAAAAAAAATGCCCAAAAAGGATGCAGAAGATCTAGCTCTTAAGCACTTAGAAAAAGTACAAATTGCAGATCAAGCAAACAAATATCCAGGACAACTTTCTGGCGGTCAACAACAACGATGTGCAATAGCAAGAGCATTATGTATGGAGCCAAAAATAATGTTATTTGATGAACCAACATCAGCTCTAGACCCTGAAATGATTAAAGAAGTTTTAGATGCAATGGTTAATTTAGCAAAAGCAGGAATGACAATGATTGTAGTAACACATGAGATGGGATTTGCAAAAGAGGTTGCAGATGAGGTTATTTTTATGGATGAAGGTATGATTGTTGAAAGGGCTGAAACTAAAGAGTTTTTTGCAAACCCTAGGAGTGACAGAACTAAGCTGTTTTTAAGTCAAATACTATAAAAAATATATAATTTTAAAGCAATAAATTTAAATTAAACAATCTAATTATGTTCATATTGCAATGAACTAATGCTTGACAGTGTTTTGATTATTCTAATTTTCCTACAAAAAAAATAAATTTTTCTATTGCAGTAACAATAATAAATAGGTTGAATGGTGTTTATAAAATTTAATTAAGAGGGGTCTTAATGGAAGATAATTTCAATAAACACTTGGGTAACAAGCTCAAGCTAAGAAGATTAGCTTTAGGTTTAACACAAACAAAAGTAGCAAAAGCAATTAACGTAACATTTCAACAAATTCAAAAATATGAAAAAGGAACTAATGGTGTAAGTTCAATACGATTACTTCAACTTTCTAATTATTTAAAAGTACCAATAAATTATTTCTTTGAAGATTTTTCAGAGTATTTAGTCAACTTAGAAAAATCACAGGAAGGTCATATGAATGTTAACTATAATTTTTTAGCAAAGGTTTACTCAGAACTTAATGCTGATCAAAAATTAAAGTTTAACAAAACATTACAAATTTCAGGATCAAATATTTCTAAAGCAGTTTAATCATAACCAAAGCAGGACCCCTTTGGCTAGGTGTTTAAATATCTTAAAATTTTGGATTACCTTTTTGGCTCCTCGGGCAGGACTCGAACCTGCGACCAATTGATTAACAGTCAACTGCTCTACCAACTGAGCTACCGAGGAATGTAAAAATCACAACTTACTTTTTTTTAAAACTAAAACAAGATTTTTTTTGGAGGCAACGCCCGGAATCGAACCGGGATACAAGGATTTGCAATCCTCTGCGTAACCATTCCGCCACGTTGCCAACTTGTTTTAAACGAATAGCTTCAAGGCTTTTTATATTAAATTTTTTATATTAGTCTATTAAATAACGATCCAAATTGATTATTGTTAATTAAGATTATTAAATTATAAACTTTAAAATCAATGAGTAACGATAAATATATCCATTCTGAAGTTGAAAATAAGATTTATTCATATTGGGAAAAAAACGAATTATTTAAACCAAAAAAAAATTCTAAAAAATTTTCAATAGTAATTCCTCCACCAAATGTGACTGGAAGTCTTCATATGGGGCATGCATTAAATAATTCAATTCAAGATTTATTAGTGCGTTATCATCGAATGAATAATTTTGAAACTTTATGGCAACCAGGAACTGACCACGCTGGTATTGCAACGCAAGCTTTAGTAGAGAAAAAACTAACCTCTGAAAAAATAGATAAGAATGAAATTGGTAGAGATAAATTTATTGAAAAAGTTTGGGAATGGAAAGAACAGTATGGAGACATAATCATTAATCAGCTAAAAAAACTAGGATGTTCTTGTGACTGGTCAAGAAACGCATTCACTATGGATGAAAATTTATCCAAATCAGTTATTAAAGTTTTTGTAGAACTTTACAATAAAGGTTTAATTTACAAAGATAAGAAATTAGTAAATTGGGACACCGTTCTTAAAACGGCTATTTCTGATTTAGAGGTAGATCAAAGAGAGGTAAATTCAAAAATTTACTATATTAAATATCCTATTGATGGAACCAGTGAGTTTATAACCATAGCAACTACAAGACCTGAAACAATGCTAGGAGATACTGCTATCGCTGTTAATCCAAAAGATGATAGATTTAAATCTTTTGTTGGCAAAACAGTAACCATCCCACTTGTTGGAAGAAAAATAAAAATAATTGAAGATGACTATGCTGATCCTGAGCAGGGCACAGGTGCTTTAAAAATAACTCCAGCCCATGACTTTAATGATTATGATGTAGGTCAAAGAAATGATCTTGAAATCATAAATATTTTCACTGAAGAAGGCAAGATTAATGAAAATGCACCGGCACATTATGTGGGTCTTGATAGATTTGAAGCAAGAAAAAAAATTTTAAAAGAATTAAAAGAAAAAGAATTTTTTGATAAAGAGGAGAATATTAAAAATAAAGTTCCATACGGAGATAGATCTAATTCGATAATTGAACCTTTCTTAACAGAACAGTGGTTTGCAGATGCTGGTAAATTATCTGTTAAAGCTAAAGAAGTTGTTAACTCAAAAAAAACAAATTTCTTTCCTGAAAATTGGTCAAAGACATACTTTCAATGGATGAACAATATTGAACCTTGGTGCATATCAAGACAATTATGGTGGGGACATCAAATACCAGCTTGGTATGGCCCAGATAAAAAAATATTTGTTTCTGAAAATGAAGATGACGCAAAACAACAAGCTAAAAAACATTATGGTAAAGATGTTGAGCTAATTCGTGATCCAGACGTTTTAGATACTTGGTTTTCATCTGGCTTATGGCCTTTTGCAACACTTGGTTGGCCTGATG
>CACIQS010000034.1 GCA_902588855.1 uncultured Pelagibacteraceae bacterium
AGAGGATATTTTTTATTTTTAAGATGAAATTCCCTAAGTATATTTTCTTTTATATATTTAATTCTTATAGGGTTAAACTTATGAAGTGGTTTAAATTTTCCCTCAGGATCCCACCATTCGGCTGCCATATTTGAAAATTTTTCTATTTCTTTTTTATTAATACTGTTCATAATATATAATTAGTTGACATAACAATTAAGATGTACTTTATCAATTTATAATTAAATAATATTAATTCAACTGATCATGAAAACTATTGTACTAAAATTTGGTGGAACTTCTGTTGGTAGTATCGATAGGATAAAAAAAGTATGCAAAATTATAGCTGCTTATAAAAAGAAAAAAAATAGACTTTTGGTGATTTCATCTGCAATGAGTGGTGTGACCAATGAGCTTGTAAAAAAATCAAGGCAAATTAGTAATAATTTTAGCAGATCTGAATATGATGCACTTGTCTCCACTGGAGAACAAGTTTCATGTGCTTTAATTGCAGGAAGACTTACTCATAATGGTTTTAAGTCTAGGTCATGGATTTCTTGGCAATTACCAATAATTACTGATGGACCTTATTCTGGTGCAAGAATAAACAAGATAGTTACAAATGAATTAAATAATTATGTTAAACAAGGTGGGATACCAATTATTACTGGTTTTCAGGGAATTAATAATCAAAATAGAATTACCACAATAGGAAGAAGCGGTTCTGATGCCACTGCTATAATGTTAGCAAAATTTATTAAAGCTGATGAATGTATTATTTATACAGATGTTGATGGTATTTATACAACTGATCCAAGACAACATAAAAAAGCAAAGAAAATTAAAAAAATATTTTACGATGAAATGTTAGAAATGGCATCTTTAGGATCAAAAGTGATGCAACCAACATCTGTTCAAGACGCAAAATTAAATAACATTGATATTAAAGTTAAGTCTTCATTTGTTAATAAACCAGGTACATTAATAACAGGTTCTAAAAAAGCGTTTAGCAATCAAATAATTACAGGAATATCTTCAACTAAAAACGATGCTAAGATCACAATAGTAGGAGTTAAAGATAGACCTGGTGTTGCTGCTTCAGTTTTTAGACCACTATCCAAAAATTTAATCAACGTTGATATGGTTGTACAAAATATTTCCCAAAATGGAAAAGATACCGACTTAACTTTTACAATTAAATCTGATGATCTGAAAAAAACTGAGAAATTAATTAAGCAAAATAAATCGATATCATATAAAAAACTTTCTTTTGATAAAAATCTTTCAAAAGTTTCCATAATTGGAGTTGGGATGATTACTACACCCGGAATTACTTACAGGATGTTTCAAGCTTTAGCTTCAAAAAAAATAAACATTTTAGTTATATCAACATCTGAAATAAAAATTTCGGTATTAGTCTCATCAAAAAATGTAAAAAAAGCAATAGCTGCTCTTCATAAAGAGTTTAAACTAGATTAAACTTATGAATGTAAGACCATTTAGAAATATAAATCGAAAAAAAACTAAAGTAATTAACGTAGGTAGCGTTAAAGTTGGTGGTGACAACCCAATATCAGTTCAATCAATGACTAATACTTTAACTACAGATATTTCAGCTACTATAGATCAAATAAATAAAATTCATGAAGAGGGTGCCGACCTGGTTAGAGTTTCCTGTCCAGACGAAGATTCCTCAAAAGCCTTAAAAGAAATTACAAAAAATGTTCAAATACCTGTAATTGCAGACATTCATTTTCATTATAAAAGAGCTATAGAGGCTGCAGAAAATGGAGCGAAGTGTTTAAGAATAAATCCTGGAAATATTGGTGATAAAAATAAAATACATGAAGTCTTAAGTGCAGCAAAAAATAATGATTGTTCAATTCGAATAGGAGTTAATGCAGGTTCACTAGAAAAAGATATTCTAGAAAAGTATAAAGAGCCATGCCCTGAGGCATTAGTAGAGAGCGCAAAAAGAAATATTAAAATACTAGAGGATCAAGATTTCTTTAATTTCAAGATAAGCGTAAAGTCTTCTGATGTATTTCTGTCGATTTCAGCTTACAGACAGCTTTCGGATACAACTGATTATCCTCTTCATCTTGGAATAACTGAGGCTGGAAGTTTTGTATCAGGAAGTGTTAAGTCTTCAATAGGACTAGGTTCATTGCTATTAGACGGAATAGGTGACACATTAAGGGTTTCTTTGTCAGATGATCCTGTAAAAGAGGTCAACATTGGAAATGAAATACTTAAATCTTTAGGATTACGAAATAGAGGAGTTAAAATAATTTCTTGCCCATCTTGTGCAAGACAAGCATTTCAAGTGATTGACATAGTTAAAATTTTAGAGGAAAAATTATCTCACATAAAAACCCCAATTACTCTATCTATAATTGGCTGTGTTGTGAATGGACCTGGTGAGGCTGCATTAACTGATATTGGAATAACAGGAGGTGGAAAAGGTAATAATATGCTTTATCTATCCGGAGTGCAAAGTGAAAAAGTATTAACTAATGATATAGTTAATAAAGTTGTAGCAGAAGTTGAAAAAAAAGCCTCTGAATTAGAAAATTAATAATGATTCCAACAAAAACTATTGAAGAATTAATAATAAAACATTCTACTTTAGAGAAAGATCTAGCATCAGGGAATTTAGATAATAAATTATTTGCTGAAAAGTCAAAAGAATATTCGGATGTTAATGAAATAATTTTAAATGCAAAAAAATATCTGTCATTCGAAAATGAAAAACAAGAATTAGAGAAAATATTAGAGGATAACTCATCAGATAAAGAATTAAAAAATATGGCTGAGTTAGAACTTGTTGATTTAAAATCCCAACATGAGATCAATGAAAAAAAATTAAAATTATTTCTACTACCAAGAGACGAAGCAGATAAAAAAAATGCAATAATTGAAATAAGAGCTGGGACTGGCGGTTTAGAGGCAAGTTTATTTGCTTCAGACTTGTTTAAAATGTATGAAAAAGTAAGTCATAAAAAAAAGTGGTCATTAGAACTCATTTCTATTTCAAGAAGTGATGCTGGAGGTTTAAAAGAGGTGATAGCATCTATTAAAGGTACAAACATATATTCAACATTAAAATATGAGAGTGGTGTACATAGAGTTCAAAGAGTTCCAGATACTGAAACACAAGGAAGAGTACATACATCTGCAGCAACAGTTGCTGTATTACCTGAAGCTGAAGAAGTAGATTTAAAAATAAATGATTCTGAATTAAGAATTGATGTTTTTAGAGCAGGTGGTCCTGGTGGACAATCAGTTAATACAACAGATAGTGCTGTAAGAATAACTCATATACCAACAGGTTTGTCAGTTTCTCAGCAGGATGAGAAATCACAACATAAAAATAAAGCAAAAGGAATGAAAATTTTAAGGGCAAGATTATATGAACTTGAAAGATCAAGAATTGATCAAGAAAGATCACAAGACAGAAAAACTAAAATTGGTACAGGAGATAGATCAGAGAGAATTAGAACTTATAATTTTCCACAGGGAAGAGTTACAGATCACAGAATAAATTTAACTTTACACAAATTAGAGGAATTTCTTGAAGGTGAAGCCTTCGATGAAATGATTGAGTCTCTTACTTTACAAGCACAAGAAGAAAGTTTAAGTAATTTAAAATAAATGAATATTCAATCAGCATTAATTCAAGGTGCTCAAATTTTAAAAAATAAACT
>CACIQS010000035.1 GCA_902588855.1 uncultured Pelagibacteraceae bacterium
TGAAATTAGATCTAAAATATTAGATAATCTTTTTGATAAGATGATTAATATATCTAATTCAGAATTGATAAAAAAAACATATTTAAGTATTAGCAATGCTCAAGAAATGTCAAAAAATAAAATGCATTTTGGTACTCATGGAGAAAGTCATAAAAATTTTAAAATGTTAAATTACAAAGATCAGTCACAAGAGATTAAAAATTCTTTAAATTTCATGAAAAAGCATAACATAAACAAATTTGAATCTTCATTATGTTATCCATGGGGTGAATTTAATAATACTTGTAAAAAATTATTTAAAAAATTTCCAATAAAATACGGATTGACAGTCATACCTGGATCAATTAATAAAAATTCACATAATTCAAGATTTTTTCTACCAAGATATGATACAAACTATTTTAGATAATCTTAATGAAGTATATAAAATTTCCTAAAAAAAAAAATTTAAAAAATATTGAAATTTTTTTTAATAAAATTGGACTGGGTGATTTAGTAATTAATTCAAAGCTAAAAAAGAAAACTGAATTTTTAAAAAAATCTAGCGAACCTTTTAAACCTGAATTATTCGATTTATATAATTTGTATCAGTATGTTTTATTAAATAAAAGAACAACTATCATGGAATTTGGATCTGGCTGGAGCTCTCTAGTTTTTATAGCAGCTCTGAATAACTTAAAAAAAATGTATTATGCAGAGGCAAAAAATCTTCAACGAAGAAATTTATTTGAGATTTTTATAATTGAAAATGAAAAAAAGTATTTAGATATTACAAAAAAAAATATTAAAAAATTTATAAAAAAAAATAATATTAAAAATATTAAAATTACATTTTTTTTAAGTAAAGTTAGGATGGTAAATTATAACGGCAATTTCGCCTCAGAGTATATAAATTTACCTTTATGTAATCCTGATTTCATATATTTGGATGGGCCAGGGCAATTCAATATTTACAAAAAAATAAACAACTTTACAATTTCTCATCATGACATGATGCCAATGTCCTGTGATATTTTAAAATTTGAATATTTTTTAATTCCCGGCACGTTAATAGTAGTAGATGGTAGAGGAGCAAATTCTAATTATTTAAAAAAAGAATTTAAAAGAAAGTGGTTCTATAAATATGATAAAAATAATGACCAACATTTATTTTTGTTGAGAGATGATCCTTTTGGAAAAAAAAACGAAAATTTATTAAATTTTTATTCGAATTCAAGAAATAAAATTTAATTTGTTCACAATATTTAACATTTGTTTTAAGTTTATTTTTTTCTTTCTTAAGAAATATAATAATGTTTTAAATATAAGATTTCTCTTTTTATAAGTATAATTCTTAGTTTTAAAATGGTTCAATATATTACTTTTATCAATTAAATTTTTATTATTAAAATATTCTGCAATTACATTATGATCTCTTTTATCAAGACTAAAATCCTTTTTATTTAAATTTCTATAAATTGAATTTAAAGGGTTTGTTCTTCTCAAGTAAGTTGTTGTGTTGCAAAAATAAAATTCCCCGTTAGTTAAAGAGGACAATCCATGAACAAGTTCAGTATGTAAGACATTTTCACAAGATATATTCACACAATCTTTCCATGCTTTTTGAAATATTTCTGTACTAAAAATGCTATACCAAATGATTCTGTAATTTTCTAAATATGAATTTATTCTTTCATTTAAATTTTTTTTAGTTAAATGCTCACAATTGTTTTCTTTAAAATCACTTATTTTATATTTAGTATTAAATTTATTAAAACCACCAGTAAATCCATTAATGATCTTTATATTTGAATTAGTTTCAATTTTTTTTAGACAAAGATCAATTCCTTTTTTATTTATTACATCGTCATTGTCGACTTGAATCACAAAAGGTGTCTCTATTTTTAAAGAGGCATTATAAACCTTCGTATAATAATCTGAATATTTATTATCTGGATTATATCTAAAATAATTAATATTTTGTTTTTTAAATTTTTGAAAAATTTCATAATTGTAATTTTTCAAGCTTCCATCAGCTATTATATACACAAAGTCATCAAAATAATTATTTGAAATCCAAGTTTCTGTTTCTTCATGTCTATCTTTAAGTGATAATAAAATTGTTAATTTTTTCATTTAATTGTCATATTTTGTACAATTTAATATATATCTTAAAAATTGTGATAAATAAAAATTTTATAGTTTATGGTAGCAATGGATATATAGGATCAAATATTGTTGCATACTTGAAAGATAAAAATTGCAAAGTATTAATTCCTAAAAAAAATGAATTCCCCCAAAAAAAAGGTATTATTATTTACTGTGTTGGTAGTGATGACTGGCATGGTGATCCATTAAAAAATTTTAACTCAAATTTTATTCACTTATATAAATTAATTAAAAATCATAGAAATTTTGAAAGTTTAGTTTTTTTATCATCAACTAGAGTTTATTTGGATTTAAGTGAGAAAATAGCAAATGAGAAACAAAATTTAACTCTTAAATCATCTTCAAGATATACATTTAATTTACAAAAATTAATGTGTGAAAATTTTTTATTGAAACAAAATAAAAATATTAAGATTATAAGATTATCAAATGTTTACGGAAAAAATACATTTCAAAAAACATTTTTACCTACTCTGATAAGAGAGTCTGTTAAATTTAAAAAAATAAATGTTGGGTTAAATGTTAATTCTTGTAAAGATTATATTTATATTGATGATGCCATAAAAAGTATTTTAGATTTAGCTAATAAAAAAAAAGTAAAAGGTATTTTTAATTTAGCTTATGGAAAAAACTTTAAAGTTAAAGATATAATCAAAATTCTCAAAAAAGAAACAGGCTGTAAAATAAATTATTTTAATTTTAAAAATTTAGAGAAATATCCAAAAATTAGCATATACAAATTAAAAAAAACAATAGAGTTTAGTGCAAAAGTAAATTTAATCAAAATACTTCCAAAACTTATAGAAATAGAAAAAAATGTTCATAGATAATAATTGGTATGGCAATTCATTTATACTAGCTAAATATTGTAAGAGGCCAGAAACAAAAATTTTTGGATCTCTCCAACATGGTTTGTTATTAGTTTCTGCATATAAATTCTTTAATAAGAAATCAAAACTAGGTATTAGAAGATTTCAGTCTGTTCCCTGGTTTGTATGGAATTCTAAAATTTATAATGAATGTAATAGTAACAATATAAGAAATGTTATTCCAATTGGTTCTACTTTTATATATTTAGACAAATTACTAAAAAACAAAATTTATTCAAAACCTAAAGGAACAATTGTTATTCCAAGAAAATCAGATTCAGAAAGAAATTATAAGATAAATTATCCAGCAATGATTAAATTTTTAAAACAAAAAAAACACAAAAAACCTTATAAAATATTAGTTGGGAATAAAGATTACTTAAATTTAAAAAATTTAAAAATCAAAGACGTAAAATTTATTACTTGTGGCAAAAGGGTTAATAAATATTTT
>CACIQS010000036.1 GCA_902588855.1 uncultured Pelagibacteraceae bacterium
TAGATAAATTGTATTTAAAGTAAGTGAAATTACATCAATATCAAAAAGATTTTCTGGAAATTTAATTGTCCAATATAACATTTGGCTTAAAGGAAATAAAAAACCTAAAAAGAAAATAATAAAACAAAACAAAAAAGCAAAAAAAGATTTTTTTCCTGATAAAGTAATTTTTTCTTTATATTTAAATCCACCTTTTGAATTAAAATGATATTTAGCTTTTTTTCTTGAAAAATTTTCAATTATAAAACATGCAAATATAAATATTAGTAAGAAAAATGACAATCTATTTGAAAAAGCCAAATCATCAAAAGTAATCCATGAATTATAAATTCCAGTGGTTAAAGTATTTATTGAAAAAAAATCAACCGCGCCAAATTCTGCTAATGTCTCCATCGCAACAAGTGACAAACCAGCAACTATAGCTGGTCTTGCAGCTGGTAATATCAAAGAATATAAAGATTTAAATTTTGAAAATCCTAAACTTCTTCCTAAATCAATTAAGTTTTGAGATTGATATAAAAATGATGCTCTAGAAAGAATATATACGTAAGCGTACAATGAGAATGAAAGCGAAAGCACTGCTCCTAGAAGACCATCAAACTTTGGTATATGTTGATTGTATTCCCCTTCTCCAAATAAATTTACCAAGATTGTAAAAGCTGTACCATAGTTTTCAAAAAAGGCTGTTAAAGAATATGCGTAAATGTAAGGTGGAACAGCAAAAGAAAGTATAAGCCCCCACTTAAAAAAATTACTTAAAGGAAATTTGTAAAAAGAGACCAAGTATGCAGATGCAGTACCTATTATAAATGTAAGAATTAAAACGCAAATTAGTAATGTGAATGAATTAAAAATATATTCTATTAAAAATGTATCTTTTAATATTTGATAATAATTTGAGGTTTCCTCAAAAAAACTAATAAAAACTGTTAATATTGGAATTAATACGCCTATAGATACCAATAAAGATGAGAGAGCCCAAACATTTAAATTCTTTAGCATTAGAGGTCTTATAATATAAAAAAAACTTTTTAATATAATTTTACTTTGATGCAGAAAGGTATTTTAATGTATTTTCAGGTGTTGTTTCTGTATACGGGTCATCATCTGAGCCTGAATTATTAATTCCAGGCTCTTGCCACCATTTTTCAACAATACCGTCATTAATAACTGCCATGTATCTCCAACTTCTTTGGCCAAAACCATCATGGTCTTTAGAGATTAACATTCCCATATATTTTGTAAAAATTCCCGATCCATCTGGTATTACTTTAACGTTAGAAACGCTCATTTTTTTTGCCCAAGCATTCATCACATATGAGTCGTTTACTGAGCAACAATAAATTTCATCAATACCTAGTTTTTTTAATTCAGCAGCATTTTTTTCGAATCCAGGTAATTGTTGTGAAGAACAAGTTGGTGTGAAAGCGCCAGGTAAACTAAATAAAATTACTCTTTTGTTTTTAAAAAAATCATCAGTAGACTTGTTTGTCCACTTACCGCCAATCGCACAGGCAATTTCATTGTCTGAGGTATCACCTTCTCTAACTCTAAAAGTTACTTTCGGAATTTTAAATCCTTCAATCATAATTTTTTAATGCCCACGACAATTTTTAGGAAAGGGTAAATATCCTAAAGGAGAGTGACGTGGGCACCGTCTAGAAAAAAATATATCATCATTTAAAAGGAGTGAGGATGTCTAGAGCCTCGTCTTTATTAAGTTCAGATAATTTTCTATTATTTATTTTTCTTTTAATTTTTTCACACTCTGACGAGCATGGCTCACATGTTATCTGACCCGCGTGTAAGCCATCTTCATCAGAAGATTTATTTAAATTAAAATTAAATAAATTCTTTTTCACTTTGTGTTTACTTCCAACCAGCAGCTGTCATTACTTCCAAGGCAGCAGCTTGTTTTTTTCCATAACTAGAAACTTTAGTCACTAAATCTTGTTTAAAATCTAATCCTAAATTATTTACTACTAATGGACTTGGAGAAACACCACCAATCATAGGAAACTCAAACGTATTATTCGTAAAATGTTCCTGTGATTCTGGTGATAATAAAAAGTCAACAAGAGCAATTGCATTTGCTTTATTAGGTGCTCCTTTAACTAAAGCAGCACAGCTAATATTCATGTGTGTCCCTCTATCATTTTGATTAGGGAAAAATGCTTTAACTTTTTTTGCAGCTGCTTGTTGCTCTGCGCCTTTGTTACCAGACAACATAAGTGCTAAATAATAAGTGTTTGCTACAGCAATATCTGCTTCTCCTGCAGCAACAGCCATAATTTGAGCTCTGTCATTACCTTTGGGCTCTCTCGCCATGTTAGCAACAACACCTTTTGCCCATTCAGCTGTAGCTTTTTTTCCATTATTTTCTATTAATGAAGCTACTAGAGACTTATTGTAAATATTGCTTGATTTTCTTATGACTAATCTACCTTTCCATTTTGGATCAGCTAAACCTTCGTAAGTTAAACCAGATAATTCAGCACCACTTACTCTCTCAGGTGAATAATAAATTATTCTTGCTCTTTTCGCTACTCCAACCCATTTGTTAGTTCTGAAGTTTTTTGGAACAGACGCTCTTATTGTTTCAGATGACAAACCACTTTGAAGTAAACCTTTAGCATCCATTGCGCCGCATCTTCCAGCATCTGCAGTAATATAAAGATCAGCTGAAGAATCTACTCCTTCTTCGGCTATTCTTTTTTCTAAGGCTCCTGATTTACCATTAATTAAATTTACTTTAATTCCAGTAGCTGCTGTGAATTTGTCATACATTTCAGCATCAGCCTTATAATGTCTTGCATTGAATATATTTACCTCATTCGCAACAGCAAAAGCTGAAGCAAACAAAGATATTATCAATGCTAAAATTGATAATTTTTTCATTAATCTCCTTATTTCAACGTTTATTTTGAGAATGAGAACTATTCGCAATGCGAATGATTATCAATCGCAATAATGTCGCATGTAAGGTTTTTGACGTATTTTAATGATTTTTGGAAAATTTCTATTTCCAGTCGCCAATTTTGCTAAATAGGAAGTTTCTGAAAGCCTGAACTCGGGCTGTATTTTTTAATGACTGAGGGTATACAAAGTGTGCCTCTGTTATTGGTCCTTCGACTTTTGGCAGCACTTTAATTACATTGTTTGAATTAGATACAAGATATTCAGGAAGTGCTGCTAATCCAACTCCAGATTCAACCGCCAACAAAAGTCCCATTACACTATTTACTT
>CACIQS010000037.1 GCA_902588855.1 uncultured Pelagibacteraceae bacterium
GGTCTCTAATGCTTATAAATCTTTTTCCTTTAAATTTATTTATTATATTTTTAGCTTTAATGGTGCTTCCATAAAATCTTCTGTTTAAACTCACAAAAAAATTTTTCTTATTTTTTTTTAGTAAAGAGAGAATTTTTTTAGTTTGATTAAAATCTATACCAACTGGTTTCTCACAAAGAATTTTATATCTGCTTAAATCTAGTTGTTTTAGTATAGAAAATGTAGATATCTCATTAACAGTAATAATTATTGCATCGATTTCTTTGTTTGCGTTAAATTCATTTAAAGACTTTGAAATTTGTTTAATTTTGTATTTTTTTTTAAGCCTTTTACATTTAGATAATGTTCTTGAATAAATTGTTTCACAATAAATATTTCTTTTTGCTAAAACTTTTAAATATTCCTCAGCCATATAACCAGCACCGAGGATTGCAATTTTATAATTTTTATTCATTATAAAATTGAGTAACCACCATCTATAATAATATTGGATCCTGTTATATAAGATGATGCAGAAGATGATAAAAAAATTATTGATGATGGTATATCTTGAGGCTCACCTAACCTTCCAAGTGGTACTTTCAGCATAAATTTTCTAACGAAATTTTTATCTTGTTTCTTTTTTGAACCTTTAACATGACCTTTTATACCACCAATAATCAAATTATTTACCCTTATGCTATATTTGCCATAATGAGATGCTAATTGTTTTGTAAAATGAATTATTGAACTTTTAATTATTCCATAAGTCATATTTTCTCTAATATTTGTTTTTTTATATAAGTTATCATCTTGAGCTACTAAGCCATATATTGAACTTAATTGAATAATGCTTCCCTTAATTTTATATTTTGCCATCTGATCAGCAATTGTTTTTGCAATCCAAACATAGCTATTTAAATGAATTTCAATATTTTTTTTATAAGATGTGAAGTTAATATTTTTAAAATTATTATTTTTCCAATCTTTTGTTGCTGGATATGAAGCATTTATAAAAATTTGTGGACAACCATTATGTTTGATATAATTTTGAAAGAAATTTTTTATATTTTTTTCATCACCACAATCAAATTTTATAAAGTTTAATCTTTTTTTTTTTAATTTTTTTTTAATTTCCAAATCAAATACTGTTATGTCTGCTCCAAAATCATATAAAGCTTTAACTATTTGCAAACCAATTAAACCATTGCCACCAACAATAAATACTTTTTTATTCTTAAGGTTAAATATTTGAGTATATTTATTCATCGATTTTTACCAAAAAATTCAACCATTTTAAAATCTGACAAACTATCTATATCAATAGATCTACTATAAGGCATTTCATAAAAAAATGTTTTTTTACAAAAAGGACCCTTTTGCGCAAAACATGCTTGTCTTTTCCAAATATAAATTGAAGCATTTAATTCGTATACAACTGGAGCATCTTGTGTTCTCACATAATAATTTTTTGGTTTTACTACAAGTTTAAGAGAGTTATCTTTTTTTTTTTCAACCATGTTGAAGTAAGGATTTTTTCTTGATTTATTTCCGGATATTAACATATCTTGATTAGATTTTAAAAATAGTGTGAATGCTTTTTTAATATCAGATACTTTTCTTAAAGGAGATGTAACATCAAGGTCAAAAATATAATCAAACTTTATTTTATATTTTTTTTCTGCCTCAATTACAGCATGTCTGATAACTGGCATTTTTGCAGCACTATCATTTGAAAGTTTTTTTGGTCTTGTAAACCACGCATCAGCTCCACTTTCTTTTGCAATTTTTTTTAAACCTAAAGAGTCGCTTGAAAATACAACATTATTAAATATTTTAGATTTTAAAGCCTGATTAATTGTATGATAAATCAATGGTTTGCCAAATAGATTCTTAAAATTTTTATTTTTTAACCGCTTTGAACCACCTCTAGCACAAACAACACATAAAATTTTTTTTTGGTTTTTCATTTTCAATTTTATATTAGTGGAATAAATTATTTTAATATATATAACAAATCATTTACATTCACATTTTATGAAATATTTCAAATTGGGCAACATTACTATAAATGATTACTCTCCTCCTGTCATTATTGCAGAAATAGGCATTAATCATAATGGAAATCTTAAAGAAGCTATAAAAATAGCAGATGAGGCGATAAAGAGTGGAGCTGATATTATTAAACATCAAACACATGTAGTAAGTGACGAAATGGCCTTGAGAGCAAAAAAAGTCATCCCAGGCAACTCCAAAAAATCAATATATGAAATAATTGAAAACTGCTCTTTGAATGAAGAAGATGAATTTAAATTAATGAATTACATAAAGAAAAAGAAAAAAATTTTTATAAGCACTCCTTTCTCAAGAGCTGCTGTTGATAGATTAGTTAAATTCAAAGTACCTGGATTTAAGATAGGATCAGGTGAGTGCAACAATTACCCTTTAGTTGAATACATTGCAAAACAGAAAAAACCAATAATACTTAGCACTGGGATGAATGATTATAAAAGTATAGACAAAAGTGTTAAAATTTTCAAAAAATATAAAAATAATTTTGCACTAATGCACTGCACCAATTTATATCCTACTCCAAATCACCTAACTAGGTTGGAATGCGTTAAGGAGATGGTGAAAAAATATAAAACAGCAATAATTGGTTATTCAGATCATACAATTGATAACAGTGCTGCCTTAGGAGCCATTGCTTTAGGCGCTCAAATAATTGAAAGACATTTTACTTACTCAAAAAAAGTAAAAGGTCCTGATATAAGTTGCTCTATGGACTCTCATGATTTGCAAAATTTAAAGGAGAGTGG
>CACIQS010000038.1 GCA_902588855.1 uncultured Pelagibacteraceae bacterium
AAATGATAGAAATGGATTAAGGCCTTTAAGATATGCAATCACAAAGGATAAGCTATTGTTTGCAGGCTCAGAAACTGGGATGATCGAACTAAATGAAAAAAGAATTTTATCAAAAGGAAGATTAGGTCCTGGAGAAATTATAGGAGTAAGAATTGAAAAAGGTAAAGTATTTAGTAATAAACAAATTAAGGATTACTTAGCAAAAGAGTATAAACATTTTAATTCACAAATAATTGATTTAGATGAAAAACTAACGATTGAGGATGAAAAAAATTCTTTTTCAGGGGATGATTTAAGAAGAAGACAATATACTTTTGGAATTAGTTTAGAGGATCTTGAATTAATTTTACACCCTATGGCTGAGGATGCAAAAGAGGCTACAGGATCTATGGGCGATGACACCCCTTTAGCTGTGTTGTCAGATAAATATAGACCTCTGTATCATTTTTTTAGACAAAATTTTAGTCAAGTTACAAATCCACCAATAGATTCTTTGAGAGAAAACAAAGTGATGAGTTTAAAAACAAGATTTGGAAATCTAGGCAATATTTTAGATTTTGATAATTTAACAAAACAGAACATTTACGTTCTCAATAGCCCAATTTTATCTAATTCTCAGTTTGAAAAATTCATCAATTTTTTTGGAAATAATTCAACAATAATTCACTGTACCTTTGAAGAAAGTAATAGTTTGTACGACTCTATTAAAAAAATTCAAAAAGATGCTGAAATTGCTGTTAGACAGGGTGTTACACAATTAATTCTTAGCGATAAAGATTTATCAATTTCAAAACTTCCAATTCCAATGCTACTTGCAGTTGGTGCAATTAACTCGTTTTTAATTGAGAAAAAATTAAGAGGCTATGTGTCAATCAATGTCCAATCTGGAGAAGCATTAGATACACACTCCTTTGCAACTTTAATTGGTGTTGGAGCAACAACAGTAAATCCTTATTTGGCGTTCGACAGTTTATATCAAAGATTTGAAAAAAAATTATTTGGAAAGTTTAGCTTTGAAGAATGTGTTGAAAGATACATTAAATCTGTCAATGCAGGTTTATTAAAAATCATGTCTAAGATGGGCATCTCTGTTTTAAGTTCTTACAGAGGCGGATGCAATTTTGAGACTGTTGGATTAAGCAGAACTATTGTTTCAGATTATTTTCCAGGAGTTGTGTCTAAAATTTCTGGTATTGGACTTACTGGAATCGAAAAAAAAATAAGAGCAATTCATAAAGAAGCTTTTGAAAGTACTGATACAATTCTTCCTATTGGAGGGATTTATAGATATAGAAAAAATGGAGAAACACACCAATATCAAGGCAAACTTATACATTTACTTCAAAGTGCAGTTGGTTCTAATTCTTATGACGCTTATAAAAGATATGCAGAAGGTATTTATAATTTACCACCAATAAATTTAAGGGACTTAATTGATTTTAGAGAAAAAAAATTAAAGGGAGCTATAGATATTTCAGAAGTAGAACCAATAGAAAATATTTTAAAAAGATTTGGAAGCGGAAGCATGTCTCATGGAGCTTTATCTAAAGAGGCACATGAAACTTTGGCTACAGGTATGAATAGAATTAAAGGAGCCTCTTGTAGTGGTGAAGGAGGTGAAGATGAAAAAAGATTTAAAGTGTTAGATAATGGAGATAGCGCAAACTCAAGAGTAAAACAAATAGCCTCAGCAAGATTTGGTGTAACAGTTAATTATTTAAATAATTGTAATGAGATTGAAATAAAAATTGCACAAGGTGCAAAGCCAGGAGAAGGTGGACAACTTCCAGGCTTCAAAGTTACAGATGAAATAGCAAAGTTAAGACACTCAACACCTGGAGTAACACTAATTTCTCCTCCACCACACCACGATATTTATTCAATCGAAGATCTTGCGCAGCTTATTTATGATTTAAAACAGATTAATCCAAAAGCAAGAATTGGAGTAAAACTGGTAGCATCCTCAGGAGTCGGGACTATTGCTGCAGGAGTTGCTAAAGCAAAAGCAGATATAATACTAATTTCAGGACATAACGGCGGAACTGGAGCTACACCGCAAACAAGTGTAAAATACGTAGGTATCCCGTGGGAGATGGGATTAACAGAGGCTAATCAGGTTTTAACATTAAATAATCTTAGACACACAGTTACACTTAGAACTGATGGAGGAATTAAAACAGGTAGAGATGTTGTTATAGCAGCCATGATGGGAGCAGAAGAGTATGGAGTTGCAACAACTGCTTTAGTTGCGATGGGATGCATAATGGTAAGACAATGTCATTCAAATACATGCCCGGTTGGTGTCTGTACGCAAGATGAAAAATTAAGAGAAAAATTTACCGGAACACCAGATAAAGTTGTTAATCTATTTACGTTCATAGCAACTGAGGTTAGAGAAATTTTAGCTAAATTAGGTTTTAAATCATTAAATGATATTATTGGGAGAACTGATTTACTTAGACAAGTTAGTAAGGGTTCAGATAATTTAGATGATTTAGATTTAAATCCTTTATTTGTTCAAGCAGATATTGGGAACAATACTAGATACTGTGAAAATCAAGAAATTAATCTAGTGCCAGATACGCTAGACCAAGAAATATGGCCTGAGATTGAAAAAGTTTTAGATAATTCTGAAAAAATTGAAAAAGAATATTTAATTAAAAATACTCATAGAGCAGTTGGAACAAGAATTTCTCACCATTTATATAAAAAATATGGATATGAAAAACTTGATGATAAT
>CACIQS010000039.1 GCA_902588855.1 uncultured Pelagibacteraceae bacterium
AAACATTAAACGTTTTGTTTATGAACAAAGCGAAAAGTCAAGTTCATTATTTATGTAAATTAATTTTAGAACCTGGCTACGATTTACCTAAATTTACAAATACTATTTTTCTTAAAAATTATGAATCCAACGCTCATATGAATAACTTTTTAAAAAAAAATAATATTTTAATTAAAAAAAAAATTTTAGATGTAACAACTTCAGATGAAGGAGGTAGATTCTACAACAACAAATGTAAAAACATAGTTTACGAAGTAGAAAATACAAAAAAATTAGAGAGACAAAATTATGTATGGATTTCTTATAACCAAATGTTAAAACTAATTAAAAAAAAATTAGTAACTATTGAGCTAAGAAATTTATTTGGAACTTTTAATATAGACAAATTAAAATGATAAAAGTTTGGGATTATAAGGATGAGTACAAAATTTTAAGAAAAAAAGTACTTAAATCTGTTGATGACGTTTTTAAAAGTGGAACTCTAGTTTTTGGCCCGGCTTTAGATAGATTTGAGAAAAAATTTACTAATTACATTGGAACTAAATTTGGTTTAGGAGTTGGAAATGGTACTGACGCGCTATACATAGCTTTAAAAGCCTGTGGAATTGGATATGGTGATGAGGTCATAACCACTTCAAATACGGCAGTTCCTACTGTGACAGCTATAGTTAATGCAGGAGCAAAACCTTGTTTTGTTGACGTAAACGAATTTTATTTATTAGAGCCTAAATTATTAAAATCAAAGATAAACAAAAAAACTAAAGCAATAATACCAGTTCATTTGTATGGTCAATCATGTGATATGAAAAAAATAAATAAAATCGCCAAAAAGAACAATTTATTTGTTATTGAAGATTGTGCCCAATCACATGGAGCTACTTATTATAATAAAAGAACAGGTTCTCTAGGAGATATCGGTTGTTTTTCTTTTTATCCAACAAAAATTTTGGGTGGCTATGGTGATGGAGGATTTATTACAACAAATAATAATAAATTATTTGATAAAATGATGAGAATTCGTTTTTTGGGTATGGAGAGAAAAAAAATGTCTTCAGGTCATTGGAATGGAAAATATTATGCTGTTGAACATGGCACTAATTCAAGATTAGATGAAGTCCATGCAGCAATTTTATATGAGAAGCTCAAGTTATTAGATAGTTGGATTGCAAAAAGAAGAAAAATAGCAAAACTATATTTTGATAGTTTTAAAAATACAAATTTAGAATTGCCAATCGAAGCAAAAGGCAACAAACATTCTTACTATGTCTATGTTGTTGCTCATGAAAATAGAGATGAAATAATAAAGGAATTAACTAAACACAATATTCATTTAAATATTAGTTATCCTTGGCCTATACACATAATGGAACCATATAAAGATAATGTTTGCAAAAATTGTTATTGTCTAGAAAACACAAATAGGTATTCCAAAAGAATATTTTCTTTACCTATGTATCCATACTTGAAGGTTAGTGAACAAAAAAAAGTGATTAGAATTCTAAAGAAAATAATTTAATTAAAAATTAGTTTTTTTTATTTTACCATTTTCAATTTTGTAAACTTTATCACACTTAGAAACCAAGTTTTCTTGGTGAGAAATAAGTACTATGGTCATTTTATTCTTCAAACTTTGTAGAATATTGGTCAACAATATTTGATTTTCATTATCAAGAGCACTTGTAGGTTCATCAAGTATTAATACAGAAGGCATTCTGTACAATGCTCTTGCTATACTTATTCTTTGAAGTTGACCTCCAGAAATTTTTAAGCCTAATTCACCAATGTTACTTTTTAATCTAATTTGTTTTTTTTTAATTGCTTTGTCTATCAAAGAATTTTTTAGTGCAAATTTTAAATTTGAAAAATTTATTTTTTTGTCACCTAAGACAATATTATTTAATACGTTATCATCTAGTGCAAAAAAATTTTGTGAAACAAATCCAATTTTATTTTGAATTGATAAATTCTTTTCATGTATGTCGTTTCCATCAACTAAAATTTTGCCTTCAGTTGGTTTCATAAGACCCATGATTAAATTTGATAAAGTAGTTTTACCTGATCCACTTTCACCAATAATACCTACTATACTATTTTTTTTAATGTTTATATTTATATCTTCAAGTAATAAATTTTTTTTATTTTGAAATTTGAAATTTACATTTTGTAATTCAATATTTTCATTAAAATTGATACTTTTCACTTCATCTAAAACATCAATAAATTCCTCATCATAAATTGAAATAATTTTACTTCCCGATGTAAGACCATATCTAAATCTTTGAGCATAAGTAGACATTCTATTTAGTGCGGGCAAAATTCTTACAAAAGCAACTGCATAAACACCTAAAATTACAACTGTTTCTGTATTATCAGAAATTATATCTGAAGAGCTCAGAATTATAATAGCAATTAATATTATAATCCCAACAAATTCTATTATATGTCTAGTGCCTTCCTGAAGACTATCATGCAAAAATTGAATCTTTTTTAATTTGATTTTGAGTTTATTAAAAGACTCATAAAGCACCTTGGATCTTTCATAAATTAAAAACTCTTTAATTCCTTTTAAGTTTTCATTAAGTATGGTCATCAAATTTCTGTCAGTTTCTAAACGTTTTTTTCCCAATTCTTGAGATATTTTTTTTGTAAAAAAATATAAAGCAGGAAAAAAAATTCCTAACATTACAAAAATAGAAACAAAGAATTTTAAGTTAAAAAATGCT
>CACIQS010000040.1 GCA_902588855.1 uncultured Pelagibacteraceae bacterium
CCAATATTAATAAAAAAAATAACTTTGAAAAAATAGCCTCAAATGTTCTTGGAAATTATGGAAGAATATTTTCAGAATATGTACATTTAAAAAATTTTAAAAATGATAGTTTACAAAAATACTTTTCTATAGAGGGACTAGATTATTTAAAAAATATAAAAAAAAGTGGTGAAAGAGTTGTTTTTATTTCAGGTCATTTTAATAACTTTGAATTAATGGCAATGCAAATTGAAAAAGCGGGAGTTGATTGTGCTGCAATTTATCGGCCACTGAATAATCCTTATTTAAACTCAATTATGGAAACAATCAGAATTAGAGATATTTGTAAAAATCAAATTAAAAAAGGTAGAGCTGGCACAAGAGAAATTATACGTTTTTTATCAAAAGGTACCTCTATTGCTTTAATGATTGATCAAAGAGTGAGGGAAGGAGAAAAGATAGATTTTTTTGGAAATCTTGCAACTACAACAACAATTCCAGCACAATTAATAAAAAAATATGGTTGTAGTGTTGTACCAATTTATATTGAAAGAAAAAAATCACATCATTTTAAAATGTATGTTTCAAAACCTATTAAGATAAGTAGATCAAGAAGTATTGCTGAAATTACAAAACACCTAAATAATATTCTTGAAAAAATGATATTGAAAAATATTGACCAGTGGATTTGGACTCACGATCGATGGAAGGTATAATCAATTATTTTCTTTCTCTCTTTGTAATGAAGCCTCTTTATATGAGTAATACGCTTCTTGTTTATTTACATTCCAATAAGTTAAATTTTCTAACATAATTTTTTTACCTGAGATAGCGCATATTACATGATCACCTGCTTCCAACACATTGAAGTTATTAGGTAGATATTTTAATTTAGCTAATTTATTTTTCATTTCTAAGATATATAAATAGTTATATGAAAATTGCAATTTTAGGTAGTGGAGGAAGAGAACATGCTCTTACGTTTTCAATATCTAAATCCAATAGAGTTAAAAAAATTTACTGTATACCAGGTAATGCAGGAACATCCTCACTAGCTGAAAATATTTCTATAGATATAAATAATTTTGAAGCAGTATATGAGTTTTTAAAAAAAAATAATATTGATTTTGTTGTTGTTGGTCCTGAAGATCCACTTGTAAATGGTATTGTGGACTATTTAGAAAAGTTAGATATAAAAGTTTTTGGACCAAATAAAGTTGCTTCACAGCTAGAAGGTTCAAAAATTTTTACAAAAAATCTATGTAAAAAATATAATATACCAACAGCAGAATTTGGTGTTTTTAAAAATGCTGAGGAATCTTATAATTATATTGAAAATGCAAAGCACCCGTTAGTAATTAAAGCAGATAATTTAGCAGCTGGTAAGGGTGTTTATATTTGTAGAGAAAAAAAAGAATCATATTTAGCAGTAAAAGAGATATTTGATGGTAAGTTCGGGACTGCAAAAAATATTCTGTTTGAAGAGTTTTTAGAAGGTGAAGAGATGAGTTATTTCATAATTAGTGATGGAAAAACATTCAAATATTTTGGATCAGCTCAAGATCATAAAAGAGTTGGGGAAGGAGACAAAGGTAAAAATACTGGAGGGATGGGAGCATACTCACCATCAAGATTGTTTAATAAAGAATTAGAACAAAAAATTTTAGAAAAAATAATAAAACCAACCTTAAAAGGCATAAATGATTTAGGAACAAAATATAGAGGTTTTCTATATGCTGGATTGATGATTGTTAAGGATGAACCATTTTTGATTGAATACAATGTAAGAATGGGTGACCCCGAGTGCCAAACAATTCTTCCAAGTTTAGACACTGATATCATTAAAATTTTTCAATCATGTATTGATGGAAAACTTGATGAAATAGAAATTAAATGGGTAAATAAAAAAAGTTTATGTGTCGTATTATGCTCAAATGGTTATCCAGACAAATATGAAAAAAATATAATTATATATAATTTTGAGAAGTTAAATCTAGATGAAAATAATTATTTATTTCATGCTGGAACAGAAATAAAGGACAATAAAATTTATGCTGTTGGAGGCAGAGTATTAAATTTCATATCACTTTCAAATACATACAGTGAAGCCAAAAAAAATATCCACGAAAACTTAGAAAAATTGAACTGGGAAAAAGGTTTTTTTAGAAAAGATATTGGATACAAAGTCATTAATAAATGAGAATTATTGGTGGTAATTTTAAAGGTAAAAAAATCCTTGAACCTAAAGATAAAGAAACAAGACCTTTAAAAGATTTAACAAAAGAATCTATTTTTAATATTATTAATCATTCAAATAAATTTTCTATAAATATTGAAAAAGCTTATGTC
>CACIQS010000041.1 GCA_902588855.1 uncultured Pelagibacteraceae bacterium
CACCTTTCGCTCTAAATTCCTTTGCTTCTCTTTCCCTTTCAGTCTGCATTCTTCTATAAATTGCATCACTGTTTGCTGTAGGAAGATCTGCTCTTTTTATTCTTACGTCAACAATATTAATTCCAAAATTTTGCGCTTCGTTATTAACGCCATCTTTAATCAAAGACATTTGTTTTGATCTATCTTGTGATAACAAAGTTTGTAATTCTTCTTGACCCAAAACATTTCTAATTCTTGAATTTATAATTGTAGATAACCTTGATCTTGCAACTCTTTCGTCTCCAACAGAAATATAAAATTTTAAAGGATCAACTATTTGAAATCTTGCAAAAGCATCAACAATTAATCTTTTTTGGTCAGATGCAATTACTTCTTCAGGTGGAGTATCTAAATTTAAAATTCTTTTATCTAAAAAAACAACGTTTTGAATAAATGGTATTTTAAAGTTTAAACCCGGTTTCATTATAATTCTTTTTGGGTCACCAAACTGAAGGATTATAGCTTGATTTACCTCTTTAACTATAATTACTGAAAGGAATGCTACAACACCAAGTAAAACCAATATTCCAGCTACTATTTTTCCAGTTTTCATCTAATTTGTCTCTTTCTTTTTTAATTCTGGCAACGGTAAATAAGGTACTACACCTGAGCCAGACTCTTTATCTATAATAATTTTATTTATATCAGCCAAAACAGTTTCCATTGTTTCAAGAAACATTCTTTCCTGAGTAACTTGTTTTGCTTTTGCATATTCATTGTAAATTGCTAAAAATCTACTTGCTTCACCTTCCGCTTTTGCAACAACTTCTTTTTTATATGCTTCTGCAGCTTGTAAAATTTTCTGTGCTTCCCCCCTTGCTCTTGGGATTACATCATTAGCATATGCCTCCGCTTCGTTTTTAGATCTTTCCATGTCTGCTCTTGCAGCTTGAACATCTCTAAATGCATCAATAACTTGATCAGGTGGATCAGCTTTTTGAGTTTGTACTTGTGTAATTTGAATTCCACTCTCATAGTCATCCAAAATTGTCTGAATGATTTCCTGTGTCTCTATCTCAATTTTAGATCTACCTTCCGTTAATATTGGTTGAATATCACTCTTAGCAATTACTTCTCTCATTGCTGTTTCTGCGGCAGCTTTAACAGTACCTACAGGATCTTGAATTTTAAATAAAAAATTTCCAGCATCTTTGATAACCCAAAATACTGAAAAATCTATGTTTACAATGTTTTCATCACCAGTAAGCATTAGGCTTTCTTGAGGAACATCTGCAACACCTCCACCTGTAGAAAAGCCGCTGTCTCTTTCAGATCTAAATCCAATGTCGATTCTATTTACCTTAGTTACTTTTGGGGTTTGAACAGATTCTACTGGAAAAGGAATGTGGTAGTTCAATCCAGGTTGCGTAGTCTTAACAAATTTTCCGAATCTAAGAACAACGCCTTGTTCATCAGGTAACACTCGATAAAGTCCACTTGCAAGCCATACAAAAGCTAATACTAATAAAATTAATCCTATAGATTTTCCCCCTGAAGATTTTCCACCAGGTAAGAATTTTTTAATCTTATCTTGAAATTCTCTTATGATTTCATCTACGTTTGGTGGTGTTGGTCCTCTTCCTGAACCATTCCCCCCACTGCCACCTCCTGGAGGTGCACCCCACGGGCTTCCACCTCTTCCTTTGAAATCATCTGACATATGTCAAAGTATATAGTGTCTTTATTATAAAAAACAAGTAATGATAGATTTATGTCTGATAAAAAGCCAGAACTTAGTGACGCAATGAAAAGAAAGCTGGAACCTAAGAAATTTACAAAAAATCCAATTTTAGGAACTAAGTTTACCATTGCAATTTCGAGTGCAAAAGGAGGTGTGGGTAAATCAACATTTGCAACAAATCTAGCTTTAGCTCTAAAAAAAGTTGGATGCAAAGTTGGATTGTTAGATGCTGATATTTATGGTCCTTCCATTCCGAAAATGTTCGATATTAATGAAAAACCAAAAAGTGATGGTCAAAAGTTAGATCCCATAACGAAATACGAAATTCAATGTATGTCAATTGGATTTTTAGCAGATCAGCAAACTCCGATGATTTGGCGTGGTCCAATGGTAACCAGTGCAATTAAAACTTTTACTCAGAAAGTTAATTGGAAAGATTTAGATTTTATAATTGTTGATATGCCTCCAGGAACTGGTGACACTCAATTAACTTTTTCACAAGAAATTAAAATGGATGGTGCAATTATTGTATCAACTCCACAAGAAGTTGCTCTTTTAGACGTAAAAAGAGGAATTAAAA
>CACIQS010000042.1 GCA_902588855.1 uncultured Pelagibacteraceae bacterium
GGGTTCCTTTTTTAGAGAAAAAACAAGAAAAACTAATTATCAATCAAACAAACAAAAATGATATTAAAAAAATATTAGGTGTTCCATCTACAACAAGTAAGTTTGATAATGATGTATGGATTTATATTGAAAGAAAACAAACACAATCACAGCTAAAAAACTTAGGTAGAATGAAAATTTTTAAAAATGATGTCCTCGTTTTAGAAATTGATAAATACGGTATTTTAAAAAAGAAAGAATTTTATAATAAAGATGATATCGAAAATATTAAAATTGTCGAAGCCACAACACAAGCTGGTTTTAAAAGAAACTCATTTATATATGATTTTATGTCTAGTATGAGACAGAAGATTAATGACCCTCTAGGTACGAGGGCCAAAAAACGTAAAGAAATTAGCCAGCGATAACTGCTAACAATAATAGAGCTACAATATTTGTAATCTTAATCATTGGATTAACAGCAGGACCTGCGGTATCTTTATATGGATCTCCAACAGTATCACCTGTCACAGCAGCTTTATGAGCTTCTGAGCCTTTTCCACCATGATTTCCATCTTCAATATATTTCTTAGCATTATCCCATGCACCACCTCCAGCAGTCATAGAAACAGCCACAAACAGACCAGTAATAATTACTCCTAAAAGCATAGCTCCAACTGCAGCTAAGGCAGCTACCTGACCACCTATTGAAAGTATTATAAAATATAAAACCACAGGTGATAATACTGGTAATAATGAAGGTATTATCATTTCCTTGATTGCTGCAACAGTTAACAAATCAACTAATTTTGCATAATCAGGTTTTTGTTTTCTTTTCATAATGCCTGGAAATTTTTTAAACTGTCTTCTTACTTCCACTACGACAGCACCACCTGCTCTGCCTACGGCTTGCATACCCATAGAACCAAATAAGTAAGGCAACATTCCTCCAATTAATAAACCAACAACAACATATGGATTAGATAAATCAAAAGTTACAACTATTCCCTCAAGAGCAGAACCAGCTTCTTTAGAGAAATGTTTGATATCTTCAGTGTAAGCTGCAAACAAAACTAGTGCACCTAAACCAGCAGAACCAATAGCATATCCTTTTGTAACAGCTTTAGTAGTGTTACCGACTGCATCTAAAGCATCAGTAGTTTTTCTAACTTTTTTATCCAAGTTAGACATTTCAGCTATGCCTCCAGCATTATCAGTTACTGGGCCGTAAGCGTCTAAAGCTACAACCATACCAGCTAATGCCAACATTGTCGTAACAGCAATCGCAATACCAAATAGTCCTGCAATAGAATTTGTAATTAGGATACCAGCCACAATGATTAATGCAGGTATTGCTGTTGCTTCCATTGATACAGCTAAACCTTGAATAACATTAGTTCCATGACCAGTTGTTGATGATAAAGCTACTGATTTAACAGGTCTATAACTTGTCCCTGTGTAATATTCAGTAATCCAGATTAATAAACCAGTAATAACTAAACCAATAACACCACAGTAATATAAATCCATTCCATTAAATGAATTTCCATTAACTGTGTATTCATTTGTAAAACCAATAACATGATCTGTTACAGGCCAAAGGATAACTAGTGATGCAACTGCAGATACAATAAATCCCTTGTACAATGCATTCATTACATTATTATTTTTTCCTAATTTAACAAAAAATGTACCAATGATTGATGTTAAAAGACATGCAGCACCAATTGTAAGTGGATAAATCATCATATTAAGATCACCAACAAAGAAAATTGATGATAAAACCATAGTAGCAACAATAGTGACTGCATATGTTTCAAATAAATCTGCTGCCATCCCAGCACAGTCACCAACGTTATCTCCAACGTTGTCTGCAATTACTGCTGGATTTCTTGGGTCATCCTCAGGAATACCAGCTTCTACCTTACCTACAAGGTCGGCTCCAACATCTACACAATCGGAGCCGGTTTTTTATCTATCGTTTACGGGTTCTTAACTGGAAAAAACATTTTAAATTCAAGTGCAGGAAATGCAAAAATGCAAGATATTGCATCAGCTATCCAAATTGGAGCAAAAGCTTATCTAGCAAGACAATACAAAACAATTGCAATTGTTGGTGCGGCTGTTCTTGTAATTGTTAGTATTGCATTTAGCCCATTAGTTGGTCTTGGTTATTTAATAGGTGCAGCATTATCTGGTATTGCAGGATATGTTGGTATGTTAGTTTCTGTAGAGGCTAATGTTAGAACTGCTGAAGCTTCAAGAAAAGGTCTAGCTCAAGGTCTTTCAGTGGCTTTT
>CACIQS010000043.1 GCA_902588855.1 uncultured Pelagibacteraceae bacterium
TAAAAATTTATACAGTTTATCTTTATCAACTTCTTTGAGTTTAAATTCTGTTAAGTTTTTATTTACTGGAGACTTGTGGTCTAGAGTTACAAGTTTTTTACTAATTAAAGCTTTATCTTTATTTTCTATTAAAGTTTCTCTTCTTTTATTCTGCTTAATCTCATGGGCAGAATCTAATAATTTTTCTAAAGTACCATATTTATTAATTAGTTCTGCAGCTGTTTTAACTCCTATTCCTGGAACACCTGGTACATTGTCACTACTATCGCCAGCTAAAGATTGAACATCTATAACTTTTGAAGCGTCAACACCAAACTTTTTAATTACATCCTCATCAGTAATAAATTTATTTTTCATAGGGTCAAATATTCGAACACCTTTTTTATAAAGTTGCATTAAATCTTTATCTGATGAAACGATTGTAACGTTAGCCCCTTTTTTTAGAATTTGATCAACATATGTAGCTATGAGGTCATCAGCTTCATAGTTTGGTAAATCTACAGAGGGTAAGTTAAATGCTAAAACTGATTTTCTAATATACTCAAACTGAGGTGCCAAATCATCAGGGGCTTCTGATCGATTGGCTTTATAATCACTATAAATTTCATTTCTAAAAGTCTTTCTGGCTGAGTCAAAAATTACTGCAAAATGAGTTGGCTTTTGTAGATTTTGATTAGATTTTGAGTCTTCTAATAATTTAAACAACATGCTGCAAAATCCACTTACAGCACCTGTAGGTAGTCCATCACTTTTTCTAGTTAATGGTGGTAAAGCATAATAAGCTCTAAAAATATAACCAGAGCCATCTATTAAATAAAAATGATCTGTTTTTTGTATTTTATTCATGAGGATTAACAAATATTACATTGCTAACAATTTCTGTATATAAAAAAATAAAATTAAATCTTTAAGCTAATATAGCTAGATTATTTTTTATATTTTGAGTATTATTTTGTTATGGAACTTACAAAAAACTTAACACAACCAAAAATCATAAAATCTTTATTAGCTGTGATTCTGGGTTCAATTGCCTTAACTATCTCTGCAAAAATAAAAATTCCATTTTATCCAGTTCCAATGACGATGCAGACATTTGTTGTGTTATTCTTAGGTGTAAGCTTAGGTTATAGAATTGGTTTAGCTTCTGTAGGTTTGTATTTGCTAGAGGGCATTGCAGGATTACCTGTATTTTCAAACTCTCCTGAAAAAGGAATTGGTATAGTTTATTTTACAGGCCCAACTATGGGTTATTTAATTGGTTTTTTGACTGCCTGTTATTTAGCTTCAAAAATTAATGCAAAAGATAGTTTAATAAATATTTTAATTAAATTAGTTATTGCAACCTCTACAATCTATATCTTCGGCTTAATATGGCTAGGAACACTAATTGGTTGGGATAAACCAATATTTACATTAGGTGCAAAACCATTTTTATTAGCAGAATTATTTAAAATTATTATTTTAGCTTTAATTACTA
The DNA here is from genome assembly GCA_902588855.1 of uncultured Pelagibacteraceae bacterium. Taxonomy (GTDB): domain Bacteria; phylum Pseudomonadota; class Alphaproteobacteria; order Pelagibacterales; family Pelagibacteraceae; genus Pelagibacter. The sequence goes on from CACIQS010000043.1 coordinate 1,478, forward strand.
AACAAATAATTAAAATTAGAAATATTATCTAGGAGATCTTTTAGAAAGAATTCTTTGAAGAGTTCTTCTGTGCATCTTCAATCTTCGAGCTGTTTCGGAAACATTCCTATTACATAATTCAAACACTCTATGAATATGTTCCCATTTAACTCTATCTGCTGACATTGGATTTTCTGGTGGTGCAGCCTTTTTGGCTGGATCTGCCAACAATGCCTTTTCTACATCTTCTGCATCTGCTGGTTTTGCTAAGTAATCGATTGCACCTTCTTTAATAGCTGCAACTGCAGTAGGAATATTTCCATATCCCGTAAGCATTATAATTCGACTATTATTATTTGAAGATTGAATTTCCTTTACTACCTCAAGACCATTACCGTCTCCAAGTCTTAAGTCTACAACTGCAAAACCTGGATTTTTACTTTTAACAGATTCAACTCCCTTTTGTACACTCTCAGCTTGAAAAACTTCAAATCCTTTTTTTTCCATAGCTCTTGCCAATCTTTCTCTGAAAGGATTGTCATCATCTACTATTAAAAGCGACTTGTTTTCGAAATCGCTTAAATTTTGTAATTTGGCTTCATTTTTCATATGCCTTATATGGGGTCAAAATCTAATATTACAATATATGAAAATTGAGCAAATCAGCCTTGAATTATTTGCTTTACATTGCCTGTGTTTACATTATATGGCTCAAATTATTAA
>CACIQS010000044.1 GCA_902588855.1 uncultured Pelagibacteraceae bacterium
CCACATTCTAAAATTGTAAGAATCTTTTTTATAAGGATACAATAATTTTATATTTTTAAATTTAGATAAAAATTCTGCTACTTTTTTTGCATTTTCTCTATGCCTATCTAATCTAACATCTAAAGTTCTTAATCCTCTAGTAATCAAATAAGCATCATCAGGTCCTAATCTTAATCCAGTTACTCTTTCAGCTACTTTTACCTTTGGAAATACTTTTTTATTAACTGCTAAACTTCCTCCCATTACATCAGAATGACCTGAGTAATATTTTGTTGCTGAAACAATTGCCATATCAAAACCAAGTTTAATAGGTTTTAAAAAATATGGAGTTCCCCATGTATTATCAATTGCAGTTAAAATTTTGTGTTTTTTTGCTATGGAAACAATTTTACCTAAATCTTGAAAATCAAATGTATTGCTTCCTGGGTTTTCTACAAAAATTAATTTAGTTTTTTTGGTAATAGCTTTTTCTAATGTCTTTAGATCATGAGGATTATAAAACGTTGTTTTGATTTTAAATTCTTTTAAAAACTCCTCTGTTAGCAACCTTGTTGGACTGTAAACTGTATCAGCAACAATTATTTCATCACCAGGTCTTGTCACGCTAAAAATTGCAAGAAATACAGATCCAAATCCAGTAGGTGTTAAAAAAGTAAAGTAACTTTCTTCTAGTTTAGACAAAATTTGTTGCAATATATGAGTAGTTGAAGTTCCTTGTCTTCCATAATCAAAATGTCCACCAGTAGGATTTTTTTTAGCTTTCTCTTGAGTTTTTCTTATATCTTGCATCGATTTGAAAATAATCGTTGATGCACGCACAATTGGTGGATTAACAGACTGATTATGAAAGTCTTTAGCAGTATGTTTCAAAAATGTTTTAAAAGAATTGCTCATAATAAAATTTGATATGTTTAAAAGACAATGCTATATCCCGTAAAAAACGTCAATAAATTAATAAATAGGACTAAATGAGTTATCCGAAGAAACATAGGGGTCGAAGAAAACAAGGCTCCAAAAAGAGAAGAGCAAAGAGAAAAAATAAGAAGAAATAATTATTTTATTCTTTAATCCAACCACCACCAAGAACTCTATGACCATATTGGTCTTTGCTATAGAATACACATGCTTGTCCTGGAGATATTCCATCCTCAGGATTTAATAGATGAACTTGTGCGGCATTGTTATCTTTCAAATCTACTTTTGCCTCAAGAAGACTGCCTGTTGATCTAACCTTTACTAATATATTTTGATCAAGATCTTTTTTATCAGTTAATAAATTTAAATCTTTTAAAGATATTTCTTTTTTTCCAAGGTTTTCTTTAGGTCCAACAATGATTTCATTTTTATCTGAATTTATTTTCAAAACATACAACGCGTCTTTATCTGAAACTTTAATTCCCTTTCTTTGTCCGATTGTGAAATTAATTATACCGTCATGAACACCAATTACTTTTCCATCTAAATTTTTAATATTACCTTTTTGAAAAGAGTCTGGTCTAAATTTTCTAATTACGGATGCATAATCTCCATTAGGTACAAAACAAATATCTTGGCTATCTGGTTTGTCAGCTACATTTAAATCTAACTCTTTAGCAATTTCTCTTGTTTTATCTTTTAGCATACCGCCTAATGGAAATCTCAAATAATCTAGTTGCTCTCTTGTGGTATTGAATAAAAAATAACTCTGATCTCTATTTTCATCAATTGCTCTGTACATATTGTTGGTATTATTTGAGGTAATATTTTTAACATAATGCCCTGTAACTAGTGCATCTGCTTTAAGATCTTTTGATACTTCAAATAAATCTTTAAACTTAACTGTTTGATTACATTGAACGCATGGTATTGGTGTTTCACCTTTTAAATAACTGTCAACAAAGTTATCTATTACCCCTTGCTTAAATTTATCTTGATAATATAAAATTTTATGTTCAATACCTAATTTATGAGCAACGCGTTTTGCATCCATAATATCTTGTCCAGAACAACACTGTTTAGATTGAGCAATCTCTTTTCCATCGTCATATAGTTTAAGTGTAATGCCTATAACTTTGTAACCTTCATTT
>CACIQS010000045.1 GCA_902588855.1 uncultured Pelagibacteraceae bacterium
TACTTGTTTTTTAAGCATATCTTTCATGTATAATTTCTTCTTGAAGTAGTTTTTTTAAAATGTTTTAATCCTGCGTATTCAAAACTAAGTTTTGAATTATTTGTTAACAAATAAAAATAACTAAAAGGAAGAATAATGTTTAAATACTTAAAACAATTAACTTCTTTAGTTGCTATGGTTGCAGTGTTGTTTACTTTTACAACAGAAACTATGGCTGCTAAAAAATCTAAAACACTTAAAAACACTCAAAAGAAGGGTTTTGTAAGATGTGGAGTATCTCAAGGTCTTCCAGGATTTTCTAATGCTGATGCTGCAGGAAATTGGACTGGTGTTGACGTTGACGTATGTAGAGCGGTAGCTGCTGCAGTATTAGGTGATGCAAACAAAGTTAAGTTTACACCATTAAGTGCTAAAGAAAGATTTACTGCTTTAACTTCTAATGAGATTGATATCTTATCAAGAAACACAACTTGGACTCTTTCTAGGGATGCTGACATCGGACTTACTTTCGTAGGTGTAAACTTCTACGATGGTCAAGGTTTTATGGTTAGAAAAAATTCTGGATATTCATCTGTGAATGATTTCAAAAACGGTATTTCTGCATGTACAAACTTAGGAACAACAACTGAGCTTAATATGAGAGACTTCTTTAATTCAAAAGGAATTTCTTATGAGCCAGTAACTTTTGAAAAAGCTGACGAAGTTGTTGCTGCGTATGATGCTGGAAGATGTGATACATACACAACTGATAAATCTGGTTTAGCTGCTCAAAGAATTAAATTGAGTTCTCCAGATGACCACATAGTTTTACCTGAAACTATTTCAAAAGAGCCTTTAGGCCCTGTTGTTAGACAAGGTGATTCTGTATGGGAAGATATCGTAAGATGGTCTCTAAACACTATGATTGAAGCTGAAGAGTATGGTGTTACTTCTGCTAACGCAGATTCAATGAAAACTTCAGACAATCCAGCTGTAAAAAGATTAGTTGGAGCTGAAGGTGAATTAGGAGCTGCTTTAGGTTTAGATAATGACTGGAGTTTAAGAATTATCAAGCAAGTTGGTAACTACGGTGAAAGTTACAAAAGAAATATTGCTGACACTGGAATTCTACCTGACAGAGGTCCAAATGAATTATGGACTAAAGGTGGAATACTTTATGTACCACCAGCAAGATAATTTATATCTTTAAATAAAACTTAAAAAGGGCTAGATTTTTCTAGCCCTTTTTTTTATAAGTCTTGAATTATTGTGAATATTAAAAAAATATTACCCCAATTACTTACACTTCTAGTTGTAATCCTAATATTCGGTTTCTTTTCATATAACGCGCAAGTCAATATGGAGAATAGAGGAATTACTTTTGGGTATGGTTTTTTATCTCAAGAGTCCTCTTTTGATGTGCAATTTTCATTAATTGAATTTGATGGTTCTCACTCATATTTTAGAGCATATCTAGTTGGTTTATTAAATACTATTTTAGTTTCAGTTATAGGAATTATATTTGCAACTATTATTGGAGTGGTTGTTGGAATTGCAAGATTGTCAAATAACTATCTAATTAATAGAACTGCTGCAGTTTACGTAGAGTTTTTTAGAAACATACCTTTATTATTACAAATATTTTTTTGGTATTTTGCTGCTTTAAGAGCACTACCATTACCTCAAGATACCGAACCTATGTTTGGTGTTTTTTTTCTTACAATAAAAGGTTTTTTTGTTCCTGCTTTTGTTTGGAATAATTTAGATATTTTTATTTATTCAATAATTGCTGCAATAATTTCAATTATTTTTATTAGAATTTACGCAAGAAAAAAACAAGAAAACCAAGGTATTCAAATACCAGTTTTATCAATTTCTATAGGATTATTGATAATTTTGCCTCTTTTAAGTTTTTTATTGGGTGGGGTTGATGCTTCAATTGAAGTGCCTGTTATTAAACAACTATCTCAATCTGGTTTCACTTATGAAGGAGGAATTAAATTACCACCTGAATTAATATCTCTAGCATTAGCTCTATCATTATATACAGCTACTTTCATTGCCGAGTGTGTT